>CAMPJQ010000346.1 GCA_946886925.1 uncultured Terrimonas sp. | reverse complement strand
GTTATGGACCTGGTACAACTGGAACAAAAGGCCATACTGGTGCCTACACCCGGACAGCCGGAACAGGAATACCTTGCGCAATGGCTTCATCAGAATAAAATTTTTTATACCTGCGCCGAAGCTTCATTTTCTTTACAACAAGTCCTTCAGGAAGCAACGCAGTTCCCTTTTCGTTTTGCTGCGTTCCAGCCTCTTCTCTCCGGTTATAAAACGCATATTAACCAGTTGCTGGAAAAATTGAAATTAATGTGACACGGCTTTTAACCCGATTATAGACCCGATAAGTGTAGCAATAAAGAAAACGCGCCAAAAATCAGCAGGATCCTTAAATACAAAAATGCCAACCAAAGCCGTTCCTACAGCGCCAATGCCTGTCCATACGGCATAAGCTGTACCGATAGGTAATGTTTGCGTTGCCTTAACCAATAAATACATACTAATGGCGAGGCATACAAAAAAGCCGGCATACCATAAATTGGCTGTGCTGCCAGTTGATTCCTTTGCTTTACCGAGGCACGATGCAAAGCCAACCTCAAACAAACCCGCAATAACTAATATCACCCAGTTCATAGCCGTTTATTAATGTGTTTAAAAAGAATTTGATGTTTTTAGAAAAAGAGAAGCCGATATATTTACCCCGGGTAATTCACCGGCATTTGCGAAAATATGGAATGATTTTAAGCATAGATATTGATTCTGGTGCTATTTGAAACGTGAGAAGCGAGAGGCGTGAATGGTGAGAATCCTTTCACCCCCGTCCGAACGCCCGCCTGACCAGATTCGGGCAGGGTGTTCAGCCGGGCGGGCTTTATTGTCTTACTTTTCACGATAACATACGGCTCAATTTACCTGACTTAGCACTGTTATCCACAGCCAAAAACCTTGTAGGAATTATAATAGCTTCACAGCTCTTTTGAGGTCTTCCGGGGTATCAATACCAACCCCTTTGTAATCTACAATGGTCATGCGCAGGGGTATGCCGTATTCGAGGAACCGCAGGCATTCTATTTTCTCGGCATCTTCGAGTGGTGTAACCGGCCAATTTGTAAATTTCAGTAATGCCTGCTTCGTAAAAGCATATATACCTATATGCTCATAATGTACAATAGCAATGGATTCGTTGCGCGGATAAGGGATAACATTCCTGCTGAAGAGCAGGGAGTTCATATTAAGATCGGTAACTACTTTTACAATATTGGGATTTTCAATCAATTCTTTTTCTGCAAGCGGGCGCATCA
Source organism: uncultured Terrimonas sp. (assembly GCA_946886925.1). The sequence continues at coordinate 3,063 of CAMPJQ010000346.1, read as the reverse complement.
TTGAAGCCACTTCTACCGTTTCGTCTTTAAATAATTCAATGAGTTGCTGCAATGGCTTGCGTTTAACAAATGGTGTATCTCCCTGCACGTTTACAATAATATCAATATCCATTTGCGCAGCGGCCTCAGCAATACGATCGCTGCCGCATTCATGTTCTTTTATGCTCATGAGCGCGTTACCGCCATGCATTTTTATTTCATCATAAATAATATCGCTGTCTGTTATTACCCATACTTCTTCAAACAAACCCGTGGCAACTGTATTATCGTGGGTGTGCCGTATAACACTTTTATCGCCCAGCATTTTCATCAGCTTGCCCGGGAAGCGGGAAGCGGCATACCGGGCTGGAATCATGGCAACGATCTTCATGAGTAAATTTTTTTCAAAGATAGGGTGATCGTTAGTAATCCGTCTTTATGGTTTTGTCGAATGGTATTCTGAACTGATAGCCAATATTCCCGTCGTCTCTGCCCTCCAGTACATCCAATCCGTACTTAAGATTTCGGGGATCTTCATAAGCAAATGTACCAAACAGCCTGTCCCACAGGGAAAAGATATTGGCGAAATTGGTATCGGTAAACGGTCGTTTAAAATGATGATGGACCTTATGCACATTTGGTGTAATAAATACCCAGCTAAAGGGCTTATCTAACCACAATGGTATCCGTATATTGGCATGGGTAAAATGCGTAAAAAATCCAGATACGCTGCGGTACAGAAAATAATATCCAACAGGGATCCCCAGCACCAATACTCCTATAACAGTTGAAGCTTCGCGGAACAGCCACTCACCCGGATGATGACGCGTACCTGTAGTTACATCTACCCTGGTATCGCTATGATGCACCATATGAAATTTCCACATCCATTTAATTTTATGCATGAGGTAATGTGGCGCGTACTGTCCGAAAAAATCGAGAAATAAAAGCGCTATTAATATTTTTGACCATACCGGCCAATCAAGTAAATACAATAAACCGAACTCATGTGCTGTTACCCACTGGCATACCAAAATGGTGGTATAGCCAAAAATAATATTAAGCACCAGCGTACAGGCTAAAAAAACAAGGTTAACGCCGGCGTGCCGGTATCTTTTAAATGAAAAGCTGAATAAGGGATAATAACCTTCAATTAGCCAAAAAACAATCATTCCTCCCATCAATATCAGCACCCGGTGAGTGCTGGGTATATGCTCCCAGTATTGAAGAAAATCATTCATACAACAAATTATAGAGAAAAGTTACGAAGATTTTTTTTGAGGTCAATCAGGAGGAAAGGCCGGGGAAGAAGCATCGGGCAATTCATCAAATTCGAAGCCGCATGTAAAACAATGATATACTTTTTTGATACTGACAGCATAGTTGCCAAGAAGAAAACCAACGACAGCACTTAACCAATTACCCGATTTTTGTGGGTTGCTGATGTATTCTACATTGTGTGAATGACAATTGGGGCATTCGAGATGTTTTCTTTTTTCTTTATCGAACAGCAGCAGTAGGCCAACAGCTTTTTGGGCATCGGCTTCAGGAACGGTTAGCTTTATGCCACCAACGGCATTGGTTAATATCGGATCAATGGTTACAGTGTATTCATCGCGCAAAAAACAGGTTATGCCTTCATTTTGTAATTTTCCAAGGATGATGTTGGCGTCAATATAATTATCAAAGCTTCTTATTGCAATGAAGTTCATAAGGCACAAGATTAAAATGCTATTGATTCAACATCAAAGGCATGGCCAGCATCAGCAGTTCCTCATTGTCCTCTTTTTCTACAGGAGTTAAAATACCGGCTTTTGTGGGTGTTGACAATTCCATTACCACTTCACTACTGTCTGTGGCGTTAAGGAGTTCTATTAAAAATTTAGCGTTAAAAGCAATCTGTATATCTTCTCCTTCATAGCGGCAATTCATTCTTTCATTGCCTTCAAAACTGAAATCAATATCCTGTGCTGCTAATTGCAATTCCGCGCCTGTAATACTGAGGGCCACCTGGTTGGTGCTTTTGTTGCTGAATACGCTTACCCGCCGGAGTGCATTCTGAAAATCGGAACGGATTACTGTCATTTTATAAGGGTTTTCTGCGGGAATTACTACTTTATAATCGGGAAAGCGGGCATCAATGAGGCGGCAAACCAGCTCAGTGGTGCCGTGATCAATAAAGAGGTGATTATTGTTATATGACACCTTGAGCTCATCTTCATTATCCGGAAGCGCGCTTTTTAAAAGGTTCAATGGTTTTTTGGGAACGATAAAAGTGTCTTTCTGAGGGCAACTCACATCCGTTTTGCGATAACGTACCAGGCGGTGGGCGTCGGTAGCCACAAACGTAATTCCTTTGGGATCCAATTCAAAGAACACGCCTGTCATTGCAGGGCGAAGATCATCGTTGCTTACGGCAAAAAGCGTTTTATTAATGGCGGTTACCAGGGCGGAAGAACTCATGGTGAACATATTGGTATCTTTTGCCGCCGGTTCTTTGGGAAAATTATCAGGATTTTCACCCATTACCTTATACTTGCCGTTGTCGCTTGTAATTTCTACTCCAAAGTTCTTATCAATCGTAAAAGTAAGCGGCTGATCAGGAAGATTTTTTAATGAATCTATCAGTATTTTTGCCGGTATGCATATGCGTCCGCTGTCACGGGCTTCAATTTCAAGGTGGATCTTCATTACCGTTTCCAGATCGGTAGCCACCACAGTGAGCTTGTTCTTGTCTATTTCAAACAAAAAATCTTCCAGGATGGGTAACACGGTGTTGGCGCTGATAACACCACTGATATGCTGTAGCTGTTTTAGCAATGCGGATGAGGAAACAATAAACTTCATAAATCGCTTAAAATTAGGATTATGGCAAATATAGAATTAAGCCGATAAAACTACCCTTATTTTTTCAAACAATATCAACCACTAATCCACTAACTTCCGGCTTCGGTCAACAACACCATATTAGTGATATGATACCACGCGGCAAGGTTTCCAAAGAACAGGCTTTAACAAAAATAAAGTATTACTGCGCTTACCAGGAGCGGAGCCATAAGGAGGTTATGGGTAAGTTGTATCATT
>CAMPJQ010000345.1 GCA_946886925.1 uncultured Terrimonas sp. | reverse complement strand
AAATATGTGGCAGCAGCAGGAGGCATCGAAGCATTAAGAGAATATCTGTATAAGAAATCCATATCTCTGAAGCCACCAGATAGTAATTCCCCGTCCTAAACCCCGATGCCTTTTCGGGGTTTCTTTTTTACTGTATTTGATCAGGCCGCAATGTTCTTCCAGAGCTGTAATGGCTGCACTGGCACATCTTTTTGGATTTCCAGTCCACTTAAATGGCGTTTATAGATCATGGCAAATTGACAATCAGCAAAATTCAATAAAAATACCTGGTTGGGGGCCGATGCTTTTCCGCCCAGTCCCAATACTAAGTAAAAAGGCAGGTCGGTATGCGCCTTATATCTTTCCAGTTGATATCCTTTAGAAAACGTATAGCTATTGGCAATAAGCGCTGAACGAAATTTGCATTCCACGTAAAAACTGCGGCCGTTCAGTATATCCTGTAATGCAAAATCTGGTTTAAGACTGCTTTCCGGGTAATCTTTTTTGTTTTGCATGTAGCCCGGAGTGGGGTGGATGAGCTTATACTGTGTTTTGGGAAAAAGATACCTGCGTACATAATCCTCAAATTGTTCACCTTTTTGAAAGCCGTCCGGGATAAGCAAATGGGTTTGTTTTGCAGGGGGGATTACGGTAATCATAGCATAGGGTTATGGAATAAAAACCCTAAATAAGATTTATTATTGTTGGAACGTTGGGTACAGCCCTAATTCCGTATAAATTTCAATCTTAGGTCAATAAACCTGCTTTCTAAATAATTCAGTACCCGCCGGTTTGCAAAAGGCTGAATCATATCTTTATTGAACGTGGCCGACAGATGCCGCTTATGGTTTGATTATTTGCCCGGTATTTGCGCCAAACACACTCTTGCTGAACCCATATTCTAACTGCTTCATTGTTACCGGCATTTCACCCGGAAAGAATGGGAAATACCGGGGAGAATTTTCAATAACAGTGGGACTAACTGCATTAATACGGATCCCATGCGCTAACTCAATAGCTGCTGCCCTCACAAATCCTTCAACTGCTGCATTTGCCGCAGATGCATTGGCAAAGTTCTTCTGGGGCTCATGACTTAATGCGCCAGTGATCAGGGTAAATGAACCTTTGGGATTAATGTAATGCTGACCAATCAGCACCAGGTTGATCTGCCCCATCATTTTGCCTTCCACACCATGCCGGAACTCCTTATCAGTTAAGCTTTTCCAGGAACCAACATATGTAGGGCCAGCCGTGCAGATCAATGCATCAAAAGCGCCGACTTTCCTGTACATATTTTCTATTGCCTGTGGTGATGTAATATCCACCTGAACGTCTTTGTTATTGCGATCTGCTCTTACTACTTCATGTTTCTTTTCAAATGCATTGGACAAATAAGTGCCCATGGTGCCTGAAGCACCCACGATGATAATCTTCATACTTGTTGATTGATTAATAATTAAGAATCTACAGCATAAGATGGCGTAACAAAATTCTGTACCGTACGATATTGTATAATTTTCTCTTCGATAAAATATGAATGCTGTAACACTGACATACGCATTCTTTTATGGTAGTTTATTTGATGTAACCTTCTCAGGGAAATTGCTACCCCGTTTAACGGTATACGAGTTTGGCTTTTGATTCCCTTTTGAAAATTGACGTATCAGCAAGTCAAGCAATGGCACCCCGGCGAACATTATCCATGGTACCAGTGAAATAGTAAGAATAAATGTTCGCTGGTATAATGGAAGACCCGATAGCTGCTGTCCGAAAAGGAAAAGAAACAACGTAATGGAAGGATAAATAACCATCCAGATTTTCAGTGACATGAACAGTCTTGTTTTTGTTTTCATTTGTTGACTTTTTGAGCGTGTATCTTATTCGCTCACAAAAGTAGAATGTATAAGGAGGGGTGTGGTAGGACAGTTATGCAGTTGAACAGGACTTATTTAAAATTCTTACGAAATGCCTCCGGAGAATGTCCGGTATGCTTTTTAAAGAAGCGGATGAAATAAGAAACATCTTCATAACCCAGGTGGTCGGCCACGTCTTTGATTTGACTATGCGTGGCAAGCAAATGTCTTTTCGCTTCGAGCATAATGTGTTCGTTGATCAGGTCTGATGCCGTTTTTCCTACAGATGACTTTGTGATGGCATTTAACTGGTAGGGAGAAAGACTGAGCAGGTCAGCATATTGAGAAACGTTTTTCATACTGCCAATATTGATTTCCAGTAGACGGAGGAGTTCTTCAAAGCGATCCTGTGTATAACCGCTTTCTGTTTTGGATATGCTTTTTGGGTTGCGGCTTTGCCTGATGTATTCTATAAAGAAAAGGTCAAGATTGGCTTTTATGGCTTCCCGGTAACCGTCCTGCTTTGTGGTAAATTCATCAAAAATGTTTTCTAAGAATGCATGCAGTTTCATGAACCTGCCGGTTTCCACTTCACAGTAATTTTTACCCGACGCCTTTTTCCATCTCTGATCTGTGATGGTATGTTTCGGCTGATAAAAAGCCAGGTCAAATTCCATCAGGAAACCGGTGCTGCCTTCAGTCAGATTGAGCCGGTGTACCTGACCCGGCCGGAGAATAAAAATGGAATTATCGTGCACCTCGTATTGTATAAAGTCTATTTCGTGCATGCCCGCTCCTCTGTGCAGGGCAAGAACAAAAAAGAAATCATGCTTATGAAGACCGTGCACCAGGTCTTTTCCGTTCAGCACCTGCTGAACTCTCCGGATACTGAACCGGCCGGTATTGCTTTGCTCGATTGGGGTAGTTGCTATATGTCTGATCGGAATGCTCTTCATTTCAGAGTGAAATTACACTGTATTCAAACTCTTAAAGTTCCACGAAATCCCCTGGCTGCATAATAAGATTCCGCGCCATTGTGATACAGGAATACCGTATCATACCGGCGGTCGCAAAAAAGAGCGCCGCCGAGTTTCCTGATGGCTGCTGGGGTTGCAATCCAACTGGATGTTTTCAGATCAAATTCACTAAGCTTCTGCAGCTCACGGTATTGTTCTTCTGTTAATAATTCAATACCCATATCTGCGGCCATATTCATTGCGCTGTTTTCAGGCTTGTGTTCTTTCCTCGATTCCAACGCCGCATGATCATAACAAATGCTTCTGCGGCCTTTGGGACTTTCCGCTGAGCAATCATAAAAAATATATTCGCCCGTCTTTATATCGTAACCCACCACATCCGGTTCGCCACCGGATGTTTCCATTTCATTCAATGACCACAATTTTGCCGGACTGTTTTCCAGCTTTGCCTGTACTACTTTCCAATCGACGTCCATATGGCGGTTCTTGTTTTTCTCAAAGCGGCTTTGCAATGTTTTGAGGAGATCTTGCGCCTGTTTTGCGGACAGCTCTTTTTTAACGCTCATATTGCTGTTATTTTATGTGTACAAATTTCACGCGGTGTTTCGCAGCAGGGGTAAAGATGCTGCATAATGATATTATTTTTTTAGCAGAAAAACAATGTCCTGCTCCAGGCTTTCCGGCGGTTTTGCTGGTGCATATCGCTTATAAGGATTACCCTGCCGGTCAACAAGGAATTTTGTGAAATTCCATTTGATCCTCCTTCCGAAAAACCCACTGAGCCTGCTTTTTAAATACTTAAAAACCGGATGCGTATTTCTCCCGTTAACATCGCATTTTTCAGTAAGTGGAAAACCAACACCATGATTGATTTTGCAGGTTTCCTCGATCGTTTCATTTGTTTCTGGCTCCTGTTGGCCAAATTGATTGCATGGAAAACCCAGCACAATAAGTCCCTGGTTGCTGTATTGCTGGTGCAAAGCCTCAAGTGCGGCAAACTGTGGCGCAAGCCCGCATTTTGTTGCTGTGTTTACGATCAATAATACTTTTCCTTTGAAATCATGAAAGGAAATTGTTTTACCGTGAGGCGTTCTTGCTTCCAACTGATAAAATGGTTGGTTCATAATTGCAAATATAGTTGGAGCGGTCAATTGCAGCTTCCATTTTTTATTTACACTGTTGACGCAGCGTTGTCAATCTTCCAAACCCAGTCCCGAAAGAATTTTTGGGATATACTTCTCCACCCTCGCTTCGCGGGTTTTGGATTGTTTGGCCTGACCAAAATAAAAAAGATAGGCCCGTTGCCGTCCCGGCGTTAAAGCCTCAAACGCTTTTTTAAGGGCTGGCTTTTTGCTGAGCTGTGTTTGAAATTCTTCGGGAATTCCGTAATCCGCAGTTTTTTTAAGCTTCACTTTCAGCCCGGCTTTTTCTACTTCAATGGCTTCATAAATATAAGCTTTCAGGATATCTTTCTGCTTGGCGATCTCCTTCACATTCGTAAAGC
>CAMPJQ010000344.1 GCA_946886925.1 uncultured Terrimonas sp. | reverse complement strand
TAACTCACTAAACCAAATATTAATGAACGAGAACATTAACAAAAGTGCTCTATTAAACGGGAGTTGCTTTGCACTGATCACAACCGCCTTCACTTTCAGCATCAGGGCGGGTATTTTACCACAATTGGGTACTGAATTTAATCTTAGCGCTGAACAGCTTGGATTTATTAACCTCATGTTTTTCCTCGGGTTTCCCATTTCGATGATCCTCGGAGGATTGTTCTATCACACGTTCGGCGCAAGAAACATTATGAGAGTAGCTTTTGTTGCCCACACCCTCGGCATCATCTTTACCATTTATTCCGGAGGCTATGCATTGTTGCTCATTTCAACGCTATTCATCGGCTTTGGAAACGGCTGTACAGAAGCAGCCTGTAATCCAATGATCGCCGACATGTATTCGGGCAATAAAATGAGTAAGATGCTCAACAGGTTCCATATGTGGTTCCCGGGCGGCATCGTTCTCGGAAGTCTTATTTCCAAATTCATGACCGATGCAAATCTGGGCTGGCAGGCACAGATGTGGATTACTATGGTTCCTACCATTATTTACGCTATTCTTTTTTACGGAAAAGCCTTTCCTAAATCAAAAGTGGAAGGCGCTACCCATCTTGGTAAAAACTTTAAGGCGATGGTCACACCAACTTTTATTTTCCTGTTTGTATGTATGTCGCTCACGGCTATTTCCGAATTCGGTCCCCAGCAATGGGTAGGATTGATTATGAGTAAAAGCGGGGCAAGCCCAATGCTGATTCTCGCGCTGGTTACGGGGTTGATGGCTGTTGGAAGATTTTTTGGAGGACCGGTCACTCATGCTTTGGGGCAAACAGGTGTTTTGCTGGGAGGGGCTATCTTCGCGGCAATCGGAATATATATGTTCAGTACTGTTACCGGTTCTATGGCTTATGTAGCGGCTATATTTTTTGCGATAGGCGTTTGTTTCTTCTGGCCTACAATGGTAGGTGCAGTTGCACAGCGTGTTCCATTAAGCGGCGCGCTGGGCATGTCAATTATAGGCGGCGTAGGCATGTTTTCCACCGCAATATGGCAACCCATCATCGGTAACTGGATTGATAATGATAAAACTGCTGTTGCGGCCACCGGCTTAACCGGCGATCAACTGGAACTGGTTGCAGGGCAGGCTACGCTGGCCAAAATGGTTGCCTTCCCGGCTATACTGATCGTGCTGTTCCTTATATTTTACTTCTGGCAAAAAAAGGCAAATCCCCGTAGCGCCGCTTCCGTAGCAGTTGCGCATTAGAAGGACAAGTGGTAAGTTGTGAGTGGAGAATAGTGGGGGTGATTTCATTAAAAAAATATCAATAGCATACAAAAGTGGTTGTCTTAATAACAAAGACAGCCACTTTTTTTTATGTGACCGATAGAATAATGTGGGAGGTGAAAAGAGAGAAATGAAAGTAAGGGGCGAAAGGTGAAAAGAAAGGGCCCGGCGGGACTGAGTTGGGCGGGCGCTCACTTTACGCAATACCTGTAATTCAGCAATTGAACATGCTCATAAGGCAAAGCGCTTTGTCTTCATTATCGGCTTCTTCCAGTATCTCACATAACCGGTCACCTTCATTTTTGGTGAGCAAAATAAATACGCCCTGTGCCGGTGTTTGCAGGATAATGCTTTTGCTGTGTTCGGCAAGGGAATAATCGGGCTCATTGCATTTATATTTTGCCAGTTCGCAAAACGATTGAAATTCACTTTGCGAAAGTGTTAGTATAATGCTGGCAAAAGCAAGCTGGTAGTGCCCGCAATTTTTGCAACGCACCACATAGCCATCTTCGCCATTGTATAAATACTGGAATCCGCACATGAGTAAATAATTTTGAACAATTATACGCTCCTTAAAAAGAGAAATGCGCTTCAATCAGGAAAATGATCTTCGAAATGAGGAAACTAAAGTCAGGTAATGTCATACCCGAAGGGGTTGTACCATTTGGGTGTAACCGGGTTACAGACCTGCAACTCTTTCAGGGTCTTTTATTAATGCTTGCGCCACTATACCACAGAAGCCGCCATTAATTTTGTTTGTTTTACAAAAACAGTTTTCTTTTTCTTTTTGCGCCCCAGCCAGATATAAAAACCCGTTACTGGCAAACTGGCGGCAATGAGGCTTGCAAAAAAGGCCAGTATCTTTCCCGGAAGCCCCAGTATAGCTCCTACATGCATATCATAATTCATGCGCACGATTTTATCCGCCAGCGGTGCGTCTTCAAATTTCCCGGCATAGCTGCCCGTAGCGGGCAGTTCATGACCGGTGTACTGATCGTAATGATAATAATCGGAATTGTAATAAGTGCCGGGCTTATGATTGACCGCTATTTCAACCGGGTCGGTTGGTATGCTGGCGAAATACACACCAATGCTTTCGTTTTCTTTTAGTCCTGTACGGTGTTCCTGCCACAAATAGTCCGCCATATTGGTAAAAGATGCAGTTTTTGTGGTATCCGAAACCGGGTGTGTATGTTCAACCATCGTTTCACCGCCGCTGGTGATCCAGTATAATGATTTAGCGAACCATTGAAAACCGAATACCAATCCCGTAACAGCCAGGAAGATGGCTATCCACGTCATGTAAAAACCCAGCACATTGTGCAGATCGTAATTTTTGCGCCGCCACCTTGCACTCCATTTAATGGTGAATCTTTGTTTTTTTGCTGCTTTGTTCTTCGGCCACCAAAGGATCAAACCACTGATCATCATTACCAAAAAAATAAGTGTGGCAGATGCTGCGATAGGCTGTCCTATATTATCCGGCAACCATAAATAATAATGACCATCCAGTACAATACGGAAAAAATCCTTATTCATGTTCTTGTGCTTCAGCACTTCTCCACTATATGGATTCATGAAAACCAGTTCATACTCTTTCTCATCATAATAGGCGGCAATAGCGGCTTTGTTTTTACCCTCATATTGGATACCCAGCGCTTTTTTTGATACAAGGTGTTTTTCCGCAATGGCTTTCAGCTCCGATGGCGTCAATACATCCCTGTTTTCCACTTTTACATTGCGAAAAGATGATTCGGTTAGACTCCTGATCTCCAGTTCAAACGCCAGTATACAACCGGTAATGCCCAGTATTAAAACCACCAGCCCGGAGCTGAGTCCGAGCCAGAGGTGAATTTTTCCTATGAGTTTTTTAATTGTCATGCTTTACTACAATAGCACTGTGGAATTAAAATCTATACGATACGCTAAACCGCATGTTCGTTCCCGGCTCTGCCTGCCAGTAAAAATAATCCTCATAGGGTGCGCCCGAATACAAATATTTATTCAGGATATTGTTCACCACCAGGTTAAAGCCGATCTTTTCTTTTTGGTAAGAAAGGCTTCCGTCTAAGCGAAAGTAATCGGGCAGACTATTGTCTGAATTATCAAAAACGTACCACGGAGAACGCTTTACCTGGTATTGGTAGCCCACTGAAATACCAAAGCCCGTTAAAGCTCCTTTGTCCATCCTGTAGTTCAACCAGGCGTTTTGAATGTGACGGCTGGAGCCGGCAACCTGTGTGCCGACAACTTCTTTATTGCTGTCTTTGGTTACTTTGGCCTCTGTATACGCATAATTAATGATCACATCAAGCCCGTTTACGATCTGTCCTCTTATATCAACCTCTACTCCTTTCGTTTTTTGCTGACCCGACTGGCGCATATAATAACCACCGGCAGGATTGGGATGAGCAAGGTCGGTAGTCTGCACATTGTTCCGGGTGATCTGGTAAACCGAAACGGCGGAATTCCATTTGCCATTTACCCAGTCTTTTTTTATCCCCGCTTCAATATTTCCACCGGTAATGGGATCAAAGCTTTTCTGCTGCCAGTCGGATCCAAAATTTTCTAAAAAGGATTCATCCTTCACAAAATAAACGGCTGTATTCTTATCTATCGAATAGCTAAGACCCAACCGTGGCGTAAACCGGCTGCTCTTAAAATCCCCGCTGTACACATCGCCGGTTTTAAGTGTGGTATAACGGCCGGCTATAGTGAGGCGTAATGCATCGTCAAAAAATCCGAGTTCATCCTGCACATACAAACCGGTATATCCATCATAATACCGTACGCCCCTTTCCCTTATGCTTTTGGTTCTGTCGAATAGGGGTTGGGTAGCGTTTCCATATACGGGAGCGTAAATATTAAATTCACCACCCAGCGCGCCGCCCTGGTTCCAGTCGTGATAATATTCTTTATTGCTCATATCAAGCCCTGCCAGAATTTTATGTGATACGGCGCCTGTGAGCACCTCGCCATTAACAAACATCTGCCCTATTTTAGTTGTGCCCAGCACATCCCATATGGACATGCCCCTATGC
>CAMPJQ010000343.1 GCA_946886925.1 uncultured Terrimonas sp. | reverse complement strand
GTACCAACGCATCAGCAATGCTTCCGTGAGCGTTAGTAGCCGCCGGTGCTGTAATGGATTGCTCAGCTATTCATAATAAAAAAGGAGCAGAGATTGTGCTCTACTCCTTCCTGATTATTTTATCAAATTATTCTTCCTCATCAAAGCTCATGGCCTCACGGGTAGTTTGCAACAATTCGTATTCTTCCTTGCTGCCTACTATTACATTGTCAAACTCACGCAGCCCTGTACCAGCCGGTATAGGATGGCCGGTAATTACATTCTCTTTCAACCCCAGCATGTCATCTGTTTTGCCCTGTATAGCGGCAGAGCTCAGCACTTTGGTTGTTTCCTGGAACGATGCAGCGGATATCCAGCTATGCGTACCCAATGATGCTTTGGTAATACCCAGCAACACAGGCTTAGAAGTAGCGGGATTGGCATCCCTGTATTCCACGAGCTTTTTATCGCCTCTGCGAAGGATAGAGTTTTCTTCACGCAGTTCGCGCAAACTTACAATTTGTCCTGCACGCAGTTTGCCAGAATCGCCGGGCTCTGTTACTACCTTTTTATCATATATCCAGTCATTCTCTTCAATAAATTCAAAGCGGTCTTCCAGGTCTTCCTCCAGGAATTTGGTATCGCCCGGCTCAACAATTTCAATCTTCTTCATCATCTGCCTTACAATTACCTCAATGTGCTTATCATTTATGCGCACACCCTGCAAACGGTATACCTCCTGAATTTCATTTACCACGTACTCCTGTACTGCAAACGGTCCTTTAATGTTAAGGATATCTGCAGGAGCTGTTTGCCCGTCAGACAAAGGTGTACCGGCTCTTACAAAGTCGCCATCCTGTACAAGGATTTGCCGTGTAAGGGGAACCAGGTATTTTTTTACAACGCCATCCTTGGCTTCAATGATAATTTCGCGGTTACCACGTTTTACCACACCAAAAGAAACTACCCCGTCAATTTCAGAAACAATGGCAGGATTGCCCGGATTACGTGCTTCAAACAATTCCGTTACACGTGGCAAACCACCGGTAATATCACGCAGCTTACCCAATACACGTGGAATTTTAACCAATACCTGTCCGGCGCGCACCTCTTCTGTTTCATCAACTACAATATGCGAACCTACGGGAAGGTTATACGTTTTAATTTCCTTGCCTTCCACCAAAAGCATTGGTATCTTGGTCTTATCTTTTGTTTCAATTACTACTTTTTCACGATGCCCTGTTTGTTCATCAGCTTCCTCGCGGTAGGTAAATCCTTCAAGTACACTGTCAAACTTGATGGTACCCGCCTGCTCAGAAATAATTACATTATTAAATGGATCCCATGAGCAGATGATATCGCCTTTCTCTACTTTTTGGCCATCTTTTACCATTAAAGTAGCGCCATAAGGAATATTATTGGTAATCAGCAGCCTGTCATTTTTCACATCAATAATTCTCAGTTCACCCGTACGGCCAATTACGATCTGGATCTTTTCGCCCTGGTTATTTTCCGCGGTTACCGTACGCAATCCGTCAAATTGTACCGTGCCATCGAACTTAGCGGCTAACCGCGAATCAACGGTAGCTGACCCTGCCACACCACCCACGTGGAAGGTACGAAGGGTTAACTGTGTACCTGGTTCACCAATAGACTGGGCGGCAATAATGCCTACCGCATCGCCTCTTTGGGCAAGATAACCTGTAGCCAGGTTAAGTCCGTAGCATTTTACACAAACACCACGTTTGCTTTCGCAAGTCAGCACAGAACGTATCTCCACGGTTTCAATTCCGCTTTCTTCAATCAGCTGGGCAACTTCTTCTGTAATTTGTTCACCTGCTCCTACAATAAGCTCATCTGTTACCGGAGCGTATACATCATGTACCGAAGTACGTCCTAATATACGATCGTACAACGGTTCTACTATATCTTCATTATCCTTTAAAGCACTAATGGCAATACCACGCAGTGTGCCGCAATCTTCCTCATTAATTACCACATCCTGAGCCACATCAACCAAACGACGGGTGAGGTAACCGGCATCAGCGGTTTTTAATGCAGTATCGGCCAAACCTTTACGTGCACCATGTGTTGAAATGAAATATTCCAATACGTTAAGCCCATCCTTAAAGTTGGATAAGATCGGATTTTCAATAATTTCCGAGCCGGTAGAACCACTTTTACGCGGTTTAGCCATCAGCCCTCTTATCCCTGCCAACTGTTTTACCTGTTGCTTACTACCACGGGCTCCGGAATCCAGCATCATATAAACAGAGTTGAACCCTTGCTTGTCTGTTGCCATTTCACGGATCAGCGTTTCTGTAACACGGGTATCCACACGCGACCAGATATCAATGATCTGGTTATACCTTTCGTTATTGGTAATAAGACCCATGTTGTAGTTTTCCCAAACTTCTTTCACTTCATCGGAAGCCGATTCAACCAGTTCCTGTTTCAACTGCGGAATAACGAGGTCATTGATATTAAATGAAAGTCCTCCTCTAAACGCGGTACGGAAACCCAATTGCTTGATATCATCGAGGAACTTAGCCGTTTTTGGAACATTGGTAATTTTAATGATGTCACCAATAATTTCCCTGAGTGATTTTTTGGTAAGCAGTGCATTTATAAATCCTACTTCTTCAGGAACATGCTGATTAAAGATCACACGACCTACTGTAGTTTCAATGAGCTTCTTTTCAAGTTCACCGTTATCTTTTCGAAGCGTGGCTTTTATCCTGATGTGCGCATGCAGATCAACCTTATTTTCGTTGTAGGCAATAATAACCTCTTCGGCGCTATAAAAGCTCTTGCCTTCTCCTTTTACCTTTTCTGTTTCGGTTGATTTTTTGCCTTTTGAAATATAATACAAACCCAGTACCATGTCCTGCGAAGGAAGGGTGATAGGCGTACCGTTTTGAGGATTCAGGATATTGTGCGAAGACAACATAAGCAGTTGAGCTTCCAAAATAGCGGCGCTGCTCAGCGGAACGTGAACGGCCATTTGGTCACCATCAAAGTCGGCGTTGAACGCAGAACATACCAATGGATGTAATTGTATCGCTTTCCCTTCTACCAGTTTTGGCTGAAATGCCTGGATAGATAAACGGTGCAGTGTTGGGGCACGGTTCAGCATAATAGGATGTCCTTTAAGAATATTTTCAAGGATATCCCAAACGATAGCTTCCTTGCGGTCAACTAATTTTCTGGCGCTTTTTACTGTTTTTACAATACCTCTTTCAATGAGCTTACGGATAATAAAGGGCTTAAATAATTCGGCGCCCATATCTTTTGGCAGGCCACACTCATGCAATTTCAAATCAGGTCCTACCACAATTACCGAACGTCCCGAATAGTCAACACGTTTACCCAGGAGGTTCTGGCGGAAACGGCCCTGCTTTCCTTTAAGCACATCACTCAACGATTTCAATGCACGTCCGCCTTCGGCTTTAACCGCATTGGATTTGCGTGAATTATCAAACAAAGAATCTATCGCTTCCTGGAGCATACGTTTTTCATTACGCAGGATTACTTCCGGCGCTTTGATCTCCAGCAGGCGTTTTAAACGGTTATTACGGATAATAACGCGGCGGTATAAATCATTCAGATCGGATGAAGCGAAACGTCCACCATCCAAAGGCACCAACGGGCGGAGCTCCGGAGGTATCACAGGTATATACTGCATTACCATCCATTCCGGGCGGTTTTCAATTCTGCCATTGGCATCGCGGAACGATTCCACTACACTTAAACGTTTTAAAGCGTCCGCTTTACGCTGCTGGGAAGTTTCCGTAGCGGCGGCATTGCGCAGGTCGTAGCTCAACTGATCCAGATCAATTCGTCCGAGCATAGCATGAATAGCTTCCGCACCCATTTTAGCGATAAACTTCAGGGGATCGTCATCGGGCAGGTATTGGTTGTCTTTAGGAAGATTTTCCAATATCTCCAGGTATTCTTCTTCGGGCAGCAGGTCTCCCATTTTAAGATTGCGGTCTTCGCGTATGCCAGGTTGTATTACTACGTATCTTTCGTAGTATACAATGCTTTCCATCTTTTTGGAACTGATACCCAGGAGATAACCTATTTTATTGGGAAGACTTTTAAAATACCATATATGAACTACCGGCACTACTAATTTGATATGCCCCATCCTTTCGCGGCGCACTTTTTTTTCTGTAACTTCCACACCGCAGCGGTCGCAAACAATACCCTTATAACGGATACGCTTATACTTACCGCAGGCGCATTCATAATCTTTTACCGGTCCAAAAATTCTTTCGCAGAACAAACCGTCTCTTTCAGGTTTGTAGGTACGATAGTTAATGGTTTCAGGCTTCAAAACCTCAC
>CAMPJQ010000342.1 GCA_946886925.1 uncultured Terrimonas sp. | reverse complement strand
ATAATAATCAATTAGTTATAAAAGATAGCATAGTATCAATTAAAATGTACTCCTTTAGAAATGCCTAATTCCAATCCACGCAATTCTGCTAACCCACGCAAACGACCTATAGCGGAATATCCCGGGTTTGTGGTTTTTTCCATATCGTCCAGCATTTGGTGGCCATGATCCGGACGGAAAGGCAATGGTTGAGAAAGATGTTGCTGAATGATCAGCAGTTCTTTCATTACATAATACATATCAACATTTCCTTCTAAATGATCAGCCTCATAAAAATTGCCTTCATCGTCTCTTACTACGTTGCGCAAATGGGCAAAATGAATTCTTTCGCCCAGGTCTTTGATCATGCTGCGCAAATCATTGGCCGGGTTAGCACCCAGCGATCCTGTACAAAAGCAGATGCCGTTTGAAGGTGCTTCTGAATAAGAAATAATATCCTGAAGGTCTTTTTGTGAGCACACAAT
Source organism: uncultured Terrimonas sp. (assembly GCA_946886925.1). Next base: position 3,865 of record CAMPJQ010000342.1, on the reverse strand, counting down.
CCGGGGTAGTCCCAGAATATCAAAAGGCGGATCGTCGGGGTGGATGGCCAACTGAATGCCCAGTTCGGCTGCTGCGGGCGCTACCTGTTGTAAAAAATGGGCAAGGTTGCTTTTCAATGCTGCACGGTCAATATCCCTGTACTTTTCCAATTCCTTTTTCATCCCGTCAGTGGTACGTCTTTCCTCTCCTGGAATACCAAATAAAATGGTATTGACCAGGTTTTCTTTTTCGGCTGAAGTGTAGGCCTTATTTTTTTGGGCTGCTTTTTCAATGATAGCAGCAGGGTATGTTTTTTCCGCATCTTTTCTTTGCAGGACGTGTATATCAAATAAGGCCAGGTCGCTCCAGTTAAAGTAGAGGGCTTTCGAACCATCGCGCATGGCATAATTGATATCCGTTCTTGTCCAGTCGTTTACCGGCATAAAATTATAGGTAACGATTTTTACACCACAGGCAGCAAGGTTGGCAAGCGATTGTTTGTATTTTTCAATCAGTTCCGCATAATTGCCGCTGCGTGTTTTTATGTTTTCATGTACGGTCAGGCTTTCCACTACACTCCATTCAAAGCCCCCTGTTTTCAGTTCATCCTGGCGCTTACCTATCTCTTCTTTCGTCCATACTTCCCCGTGGGGAATGTGATGCAGCGCGGTAACAATGCCCTGAACGCCAGCCTGTTTAATATCCCGGAGACTTACCGGATCATTTGGCCCGAACCAGCGCCATGTTTGTAGTAATTGTTTGGTATGCATGTTATTGTTATTGTTTACAGTCACTGAAAGGTTTCCAACCTTCAAAGGTTGGAAACCTTCAACACATTGTGCGAAAGTATAAGTTAAAAAATGAAAATTCAAAGACGGAGTTGTCATTTTTCATTTTGTTACTTTTGGCCGTGAACAAAGGTAAACTTACCAGTCGTCTTTCACTCTTTGTATTGTCAAATTATAAATCCCGCGGGCATGCTGATACGTATAACAATATTGTTTCTTTTTTCATTCTTGGCTTTTTCAGAGATCAACGCCCAGCAACCGCAGGTACTCAGTTATGACGGAGCCTGGTGTTGGTTCAGCGACCCCCGCGCTATTTATACCAGCGCCAACAAAGCCATGATTGTTACCGGCTGGATTGATAAAACCGGAAATGTGTATGCTGCATCGCTGGAGCCCGGCTCGGGAAAAATTGTCAATAAAAAGCTTTACCCCGAATTGGAGATAGACGATCACGATAACCCGGCTTTCCTGGAATTAGCCGATGGAAACATATTGAGCCAGTATACCTGGCACAATGGCACCGTAAATGGGATGGGCGTTATTCAAAATATCACAGAGCATCCCTATGATGTAAAGTGCTTTGGCGCACCCCTGATATTTAAACCGTATACTGAAGCGCTTGTTAGCAAATACAAGAAGCAAACATACAGTTATGCCAATCCGTTCAGGCTGGAATCTGAACAAAATAAATTGTATAGTTTCGGCCGCTGGATTGGTTTTAAACCTAACCTGATTACGTCTACAGACAACGGAAAAACCTGGTCGGAACCCAGGGTGGTGATCACCTCCAGAGAGCTGGATGTTAACAATCGCCCTTACGTTAAATACCATTCTGATGGAAAATCAAAGATCCACCTGTTGTTTACCAACGGGCATCCCAACAACGAGCCGCTTAATTCCGTGTACTATTGTTATTATGAAAACAATGCTTTCTGGCGGGCAGACGGTATGAAAATATGTACGGTTGATCAATTACCATTTCATCCGGAAGATGCATCCATAGTATATAAGGCTACGCCGGCAACAGGCAAGGCATGGATATTTGATATTGCAACGGATAAAAAAGGCCGTCCCGTGGTGGCTTATACGCGGTACCCTTCTAACCGGGAGCATCTTTATTATTATGCAGCATATAACAATGGAAAATGGGAAGATCATTTGCTTATTAATTCCGGAACGTGGTTTCCGGAAGATGAAGAAGGTAAAAAACAAAGGGAGGAGAATTATTCCGGCGGTATGACGCTGGATCCTGCAGATCCGTCAACGCTGTATTTTTCTCACCAGGTCAATGGTATTTTTGAGCTGTCAAAAGCAATAACCAGAAATTTTGGAAAAAGCTGGAAAATAACACCCATAACGCGTAATTCCAAACTGAATAATGTGCGTCCGGTTGTACCGCGTTATAAGAAAAAATCTGACCCAACGGTATTGCTGTGGATGCAACTTAGAAAGTACCGGCATTACACGGACTATGATGCGGATATTGTGTACCGGGTTTGGTAAGAAAAGGCATAGACTCAAAAAAATCATACTTAATTTCAGCGCAATAGGATTAACCCCTATTGCACCTCAAGGTTTCCAATCTTTCAAAGGTTGGAAACCTTCGGCACATCGTTCGGAAATATACGTTAAAAAGTGAAAAGTGAAAGACCATGCTTTCACTTTTCAAATGGAATGATCTTTTTTATACTTGATTATTCCTCTGGTATAGCCGTTAACGGCGGCAAATTGTTCTGGAAGCCATCATAACCTTCATTCTGGTTTAATATACCTTCCACATTACTGTTGATGGCGCCCTGGGGTATCGGCCAAAGCACATGATACGGGCTCATCGTGTACCTGTCGCCATGATTGGTTACTACACCTTTATTGTAAAAATTATTCTTCTCCATGATCCTGTCGTAAAAGAAATTATCGGTTGAGAAGCTTTGCAGGTTGTATGTTTTGCCATTGTAAGCTGTTTTACCTGTTTGCGCAAACAAATACGATATGCGTGTGAGTTCAACCTTTCGTGGTTCTTCGTAATACAATTCCCGGCCGCGTTCATCTAATATAGTGCCTATGTTTACATCTGCTGCAGTTATAGGCGCTGCGCCTGCCCGGGTTCTTACCTTATTGATGTCTTCCGCAGCAAGATCAGTTTGCCCCTTCCAGAAATAGGCTTCCGCCCTCAGTAAATAGGTTTCTGCCAGGCGAAATACATACCAGTCTGTATGCCCGCCGCTTGGGGTTGCATTTTCAATATCCGGAATGTATAATTTGTAATGCGGCCAGTCGAACCAGCTTCTGATGGTATCGGCACAAAGAATACCTCCCGAAGAATTATAAAGCTGCAGTGGTTTTCCGTAGTAAGGGTCGGGAGGATTCATGGTTTTTAATGCTGGGTTGTTGTATACCAGGTCTTCCATCCGCATCCAGTTGCCCGGCGCATGGCGCAGGTCATTCGGATCGTTCCATATAGCATGTGTGCTGTACCAGGTAGCGCGGCAACGTCCTATAGCCCTGCCAAAGTTCGTAGCCTGGTCAAAATCAATAGCGGCATTGTTCTTCTTTAAAGCATCGGTTGTTCCCCTGTTACCGCTGGGCGTTATTATATTATTGGAAAACCAATAAGGTACCGCCTGCCGCATCGTAGAACCTCCACCCGCGAAATCGCCATTGTCTTTATATCCGTCCCTGTCTATTACCAGCATCAGGGCTTCTGTGTTTTCTGCCCTTGCTTTATTAAGCGGACGATGAAGATCCCATATAACGTTTTTAGAAGCATCGGCTTTATCAACACCAAACCGCTGCGTCATCAAAGCATGTACGCCGCCATCTATAACACGACTGGCAGAAGCAATAGCGTCATCGAAGTTCCCTAAAGCAAGATTCACTTTGGTAAGCAAATGGCTTACGGCTCCCCTGGTAACCTCACCTCCACTGGTAACTGCCGGCACCCATTGTTCCGCGAATTCCAGGTCCTGCTTTATTTTTTGAAGGATCACGTCTCGTTTAACCGAGTAAAAATCAAGCCTGGGCGCTGTTACTTCCTTCATTACCGTGGGAACATCACCAAATTCATGAGTAAGCATGTAATACCTGTAGGCTCTGTGAA
>CAMPJQ010000341.1 GCA_946886925.1 uncultured Terrimonas sp. | reverse complement strand
GGTTTCAGGGATCAACAGTTGTGGAACCAGCAAAAAAGCACAGCGGCAGGAAGTTTCATTTGATGAGGGTATCCGCCAGATCAATCACCTGGTAGTTGTGTATATGGAAAACCATAGTTTTGATAATCTCTACGGTGAGTTCAAAGGGGCGAACGGTATTAAAAATGCCCAAAAAGGAAACTTTGTTCAGGTTGATGAAAAAGGGAAACCTTACATCTACCTGCCCGAAATTCCCAGGAATAATGCTTTCCCCACCAATTTGCCCAATAAGCTTTTTAACATAGACCAGTATGTTCCATCCGACAAAAAAACGCCTGATGTTACCCATCGTTTTTTTCACAACCAGTTGCAGATTAACGGGGGAAAGATGGATCAGTTCGCGGTGTATAACAATTCCAAGGGTTTGGCAATGGGCTATTACAGCACTAAAAAGCTGCCATTGTACCCGATAGCCAAAAAATACACATTGTGTGACAATTTTTTCCAGAGCGTTTTTGGCGGCTCCTATTTTAATCATGTTTACCTGATTTCTGCCGCCGTGCCAGTCTGGCCAAATGCCCCGGAATCGATGATCGCGAAAGTAGATGATAATGGCAGGATGATAAAAGATGGCACAGTTACTTCCGATGGCTATGTTGTTAATCATATTCATTCCCGGAACAAACCTTATCCGCCTAAATCGGATACTTCCGAATTGTTGCCCCCGCAAACGATGCCGACCATCGGCGACCGGCTGAGCGAAAAAGCGGTATCCTGGGCATGGTATTCGGAGGGGTGGGACGATGCGGTAGCAGGAAGGAAAAATAATTTTGCTTATAATCATGAACCCTTCCTGTATTTTGCCAACTACGAAGAAGGTACAGAAGGACGGAAACACATGAAAGATCAAAACGATTTTATTAAAGCTGCGCAGGAAGGCACACTGCCCAGCGTTTCCTTTGTGAAACCCGGAGGAGGAAATGACGAACATCCCGGGGGCTCTGATGTATATTCCTCGGAGCAACTGGCAGTAAAACTTATCAATGCCGTGTTGGAGGGGCCCAATGCAAAGGATGCACTGGTTATCCTGACCTATGATGAGTTTGGCGGTTTTTTTGATCATGTGCCCCCACCGGTTATTGACAGGTGGGGACCGGGAAGCCGTATCCCCGCTATTATTATTGGACCATTTGCTAAAAAGGGCATTGTAGATCATACCCAATATGAAACAGTAAGCATTCTTTCATTTATAGAGCACAGATGGGGAATAGCGCCATTGGCCCAACGTGATAAAAATGCCAACCCGTTCAGGAATGCCCTGATATTTAAATAATCACTGTTGATCAGCGGAGAAATGTGTTATGCATAAGAAGACAGGAATAGTGATCATTCTGTTTGCGGGACTGTTTATTGCAAGCTTTACCCCCTTTCATACAGGTCATCCCGGGCAAACCAAACCCGGCCGGCGCGAACGAAAAATTCAGGAAAAGATATTTAGCCAGATCGTATCCTTCCGCGATTATGTAAAAGACTCCTTCCTTTTAGAGGTTAGTAAAAAAAATGTGGACACACAAAGGGTTCGCCGGATCTTCATAAGATCAAGATTGCTGTTCAAAAAATTTGAATGGGCGGCAGCGTATTTTGCGGCCGACCTCACGGAAAGATTAAATGGTCCGCCTGTGCAGGAGATCGAAAATGATGATCTGTTAGACCCTTCTTTGGCCCGTGCCATTGATCCAATGGGCCTGCAGGTAGTAGAGGAGTTGATTTACCCGAAGTATGATACTGCCGGTAAAAAAGAGCTGATCAGCGAAGTCGGGCATTTAATAACCAATACGGAATACCTGGTTTCTTATTTTGCTGATCATCAACTTGCCGGTTGGCGGATCTTGGATGCTGCCAAGTTAGAAGTATTCAGAATAATCGCCCTGGGTATTACCGGGTTCGACAATGCGCTTTTTCTGAACAGTATGGAAGAATCGTCCGCATCTTTAAAAAGCCTGCGCAGCATGCTCCCTTACTATATAAGCAGAAAGAACAAAACGTCTCTATTACAGGATATAGATGACGCCATTGAATATCTGCATCACCATCCCGACTTTGTTTCCTTCGACAGAGCGACATTTATTACCCGTTTTGCAAATAAGATCAGTACCGGGATAGCGCAACTTGAACGAACTTTACCCGGCCCGGGAATTAAGTACAACCGGATGCTGAAGCAGGAAGTAAGCACATTGTTTGATGCGGATGCATTCAATGTCGATGCATTTTCTGCCGGGCCTGAATTTCATAGTACAGCCGCGAAGGTGGCGTTGGGCAAAAAACTTTTTTATGATGTATCCTTATCCGGTACCGGCACAAGAAGCTGTGCTTCCTGCCACCGCCCTGAATTGGCTTTTACCGACGGACTGGCTCAACCTGCGGATATTCATGATCCTGCACGACGGTTGAAAAGAAATGTGCCAACATTACTCAATGCCGCTTTACAGTCAAATTATTTCTATGATATGCGGGCGTTAACGCTGGAGGACCAGGCGCGTGATGTAATCAGCAATAAAATGGAGATGGATGGTTCGATGGATGCAATTATAAAGTATGTTTTGGCGAACAAATCATACAAGTCGTCATTCGCAGGAGCATTTCCCGCAACAACTAAAAATGGGATCAGTTCGGATGAGGTCACAAATGCCCTCGGCTCTTATATCCGCAGCCTCACAAAGCTCAACAGCCGGTTTGATGAGTATATGCGGGGTAATGAACAAGCTCTGTCAACGCAGGAATTGAAAGGATTTAATTTGTTTATGGGAAAAGCGAAATGTGCCACCTGCCATTTTATTCCTTTATTTAATGGCGTAACGCCGCCCAAGTATGTTGCGAGCGAAACGGAGGTGTTGGGTGTTCCCGTATCGCTTGCCAACTCCACCCTTGACCCGGATCAGGGTTATTACGATGTGATCGGAATTGATTCCTATAAATATGCGTTTAAGATTCCTACTATCCGGAATATCAGTAAAACAGCTCCCTACATGCACAACGGCGTATATGGAACTTTAGACCAGGTAATGGAATTTTATAATAACGGAGGAGGCGTGGGACTGGGAATACATCTTCCCAATCAAACGCTTCCTGAAGAAAATCTTCAACTTACTGAAACGGAAAAAGCGGATATCATTGCTTTTATGAAGAGTTTGGAGAGTAAAAAATAAAAACCTAAAAGCATTGCTAATCTTAAGCCCCTCTCGATAATTAGAAGAAACGTATTCAAAAACTTAAGCAATATTTTATTGGTTTTACCGGCTGCAGGGCTGTTATTGAACTTCTGTTGTTAGTGACGCCGGACTCACAGCCTGCATCACGAACATCCAACAGCGGCGAAAAACACGTACTTTATTTATAGAATGCATTCATGAAAGTAGAAATATCCATAAATTACTTCGGCAATGGATTGATGCAGGATATACACCATTATAATAAACAACAGTTTAATGAATGATGCCCGAAGAGAAATACCGGAAGATCATACATATTGATATGGACGCTTTCTATGCTTCGGTGGAGCAGCGCGACTTTCCGGAGTACAGGGGCAAACCCATTGTTGTTGGAGGCTCGCCCGAAGGACGGGGCGGAGTAGTGGCCACTGCAAGTTATGAAGCGAGAAAATTCGGGATCCGTTCTGCCATGCCATCCAGAACTGCACTGCGTCTTTGTTCTGATGTCATTTTTATTTATCCGCGTTTTGACGCTTATAAAGTTGTTTCCGCGCAAATTCACGAAATATTGCACCGTTATACAGATATGGTAGAACCGCTTTCTTTAGACGAAGCCTATCTTGATGTAACGAAAGACAAGCAGGGTATCGGCTCTGCAATGGATATTGCCGGGTTGATCAAACAAGCTGTCAGGAACGAACTACAGCTAACCGCTTCCGCAGGTGTTTCCATCAACAAGTTTGTGGCAAAGATCGCTTCCGATATGGACAAACCGGACGGACTAACATTTATAGGACCTTCCAGGATCGAAGCTTTTATGGAAAAATTACCGGTAGAAAAGTTTTTCGGGGTAGGTAAAGTAACGGCCGCTAAAATGAAAACGATGGGACTGCATACCGGCGCTGACCTGAAAAAATTGTCTGAAACAGAGATGATGGCTCATTTCGGTAAGCCGGGAAAGTTCTATTACCAGGTGGTTCGGGGTATTGATAACCGTGAAGTGCAGCCCAACAGGGAAACAAAATCTGTAAGCGTTGAGGATACTTACCAGGAAGACCTCACTGCAAAAACGGCCATGTTGCCTGAATTGAAAATCCTTACCGAAAATCTTGCAACAAGATTACACCGTTTCGGCTTAAAGGG
>CAMPJQ010000340.1 GCA_946886925.1 uncultured Terrimonas sp. | reverse complement strand
GCGCATCGGACAAAGATTGTTGCAAATGCGATACCAATCCGGAGTGCCCATTTTTTGTACGTCGGCTGCTGTTTTATTGTAGCCCGGGGCCGCTGCCTCGGCATCTGATTTATTGTCCCAGTTGTTAGGAAATTCCGACTCTTCCCAATGCGAAGCACTGTTGGCATCGTATTCATCCGCTAACCGGTAGAGCGAATGTCCGCTTTCGTGTAACATGGTTCCGCGCACATAATATTCGGCGGAAAAATAGCCGCTGCCCGCCTGGTCGCGGATATCCTGGAAGTGAAGGATCACTTTACCCTGTGCGAAAGAGAGGTTGGAAGAATTAGAAGGGAGCACATGCGATAGGCCACTGTCGAAATCACGTGCTATGGCGGTTACCGGATTAATAAAGAAATTATAAGAACCCCGGAAGCGCCTTACCCAATCCTCCTGGTGAAAGGTAGAATCAATTTGTGAACCAACGGAAGAATAGAACAGGTTCATGCGACTGTTCATACTGGTATCCGGAATGAAAACGAGATTGAGCACATTATCCTGGTTGCCTACTACATACACAGGAATGGCCTGGTTGGCAACAGGGTACGGCCTGGTGGCAAAAGTAACCGTATGATTGTATGTTTTATTATTACCCTTTACCTGAAAACGATAGGTAATCAGTTTGTTATTGCCGTAACCCGAAGCTCGGGTAAAAGTTAATGGAAAGCTGGGTGAATTCCATGATTGTATTTCCGTTTCGGGCGTAGTAGCCGATACATCACCGCTGCTATTGATGTTGGCCACAAACTCGAACAGTTTTACTTCAGATACATTGCCGTCTATCCTCCGCAGCGTAAAGCTAACGGCATCCGTACCCGACGGTGATATGGGTGAATGAACAGCAAATGTTTCGGGGCTTTGTTTGCAGGCAATCGCGAGCGGAAGGCAAAACGCGACAAATAGAGATCTTTTTAAGCTCTGATATGAATACATGTTTGGCAATTTTATGGTATTAACATTATTCAATCCGCGGGGATTAAGTTTCTATTGACAATAACCCCGCTTTGGTTATTTGTTACCCTGTGAAGCGACATGAAATCGCACAGGGGTTTTCATCAAAAGCTATTGTGGGGCAGCCATGAGACCCTGGCGCTGTGAAAAGTCAGGTAATGAGAAATCCTTTCGGCATAGATTTAATCATTCTTCAATTCGTCGGGGTCTCACACGCCACACCATTGCCCAGGCTGTGAAGACCCCGTCGGGAAGAACAAACAAAGCTCCCCTTATCCCAAGGGATAAAAGGTTTATAATAACCATAGCGCGAAGTATCCGACCCGAAGGGGTCGTGCCATTTTGGTGTTACCGGAGTTATAGGACCTGCAGCCCTTTCAGGATTTGTATCACAGTGGTTATGGCGTATACCTCTTCACATTACCAAGTAAAAATGCTGCCAGTTCTGCACGAGCCGGATAGTATTGTATAAATCCTCCTTTGGAAGCAGAAATAATATAGAAGCCACCGGTTTTGTACCTGCGATTCATTTTTCTTCCAAATGTTTTGTCAGAAATTTTACCGCTACATCATTGATCTTTCTCCAGTTCCGTTTTCCCGTTGGCAATTGAATGTTCTTTGGCGCTGTGTGTGAAATGAACAATTTCACATCATCGGCAGTTTTGGCCGCTAACGGCACAAAGAGCACTGCCACATTTCCATTGAACCCAGCCGATTTGTCAACGCGGCCCTCAGGGGTGAGATGACCGTAAAGCGGTTTTGCCGTGTAATGCCCGTGTATATGATCATTGATCCTGAGATCATGAAAGTCATTTCGATGAATCGGATAGCGAAAATAATATCCGATGCGGCCCGCTTTTCGCAATTCATCCAGGTTAAGATCATCAATCATTACGATAAATCTGTGTCATATCGAATGGGCAAAGTTAAGCTGTATTCAGCGTATTGGTCTGCATGTTCTCAATCCCATCCTTCAATGAATACACAGAAACAATAGAACGAATGCCAGGTATTGTGCTGCTTGTCATACCATGCTCTCCCAGGAATCATTTCTTCTACATCCTCTTTAAACTTCAGCAATCAACCCTGCAATAACCTTTCACCGGTAAACCGGTATTGCTCCCATTCGGGCAACGGATGATATTTTGCTGCCTGAACATCCCGAAACAGGCGTTCAAGCGTATTTTTCCTGTAAAAGCTCTGTCCCCCCACTGCATCCATGGCCTGATCTACTGTGCTGATGCATGCTGCCGCCACATTTGATTTTAAGCTAAGCATTTCCAGCGTGCTGGACTGGCCCGGCCGAAAATCAAAATTTTTCACATTCGCCACCATCGCCTTCCATTGTGTTTGCGCACTTACCAGTGAATTGTTCATTTTGCCGATGATGTAGGGCAGATGTGGCTGATTGCGCGGATATTTTTTACCGAGTGCAATGGCAATCTCCATTGCTTTTTCAGCAATGCCTACATATACCGACATGATCAGCGGCATTGCCACACCGATCACAATATCCCAGACCGCATGATAGCCCGTGCGTGGCCGCACAAGCGCTATTGCAGCATCCGGGATAAAGACCCTGTCAAAAACAATGGTCTGCGATCCTGTAGCCCTCATGCCGAGCACATCCCAGTCATCCAGCAGGGTAACGCCTTTCGCGCTGAGCGGAACGGGGAAATGCAGTACCTGCCATCCCTTTTCCGGATCTTCATACGGGGCGCTGGTAACGGCAATATCTCCGGCTGCAGACTGGCTGGCAAAATATTTTTTTGCCGTTAGCATATAGCCCCCTTCCGTCCTTTCCATGTTCCCGTTAGAGTCAAGCCAGTCTCTTGCCCCGGTACTTACAAGCACCAACTGACCATCCGCCACTTTTTTCAGCATAGGGCCACTTTCCCCTTTGTTCCTGTACTTCCATACTGCAGCGGCAACAAGATGCTGGTGCATGGAGAACGACAGGGCTGTAGAAGCACAGTAATGTGCCATATCTTTGAGGATATGGCATACCTGACCGAACGACTGTCCATCGCCTCCCAACTCTTCAGGAATGGCTACGGAGAAGTAACGGTCCGCTTTCAGGTCAGCATAATTCTCCACAACAAACCGCCCATCTTTATCAAACTGTGCTGCCCGCTCAGCAAAAATCTTTCCCAGCTCGTTTGTGCGTTTTTCCCAATTGATGCCGGGTGCAATCATTGTTTCCATTTGTATAATTTTTAGAATACAAATTTCAATACCCGATCGCATTTTGAATTTGCTGTACGGTCCAAATTTTTAAGTAAAAAGTCCAGGAAGTACAATATATATCACAAGGATCAGCTACCGGAGCGGCTCCTGAACTGATGGGGAGGAAGTGCATATTTATCCCTGAATACCTTGTTGAAATGCGCCGGATTTTTAAACCCGCTCTCAAAAGACACTTCATTTACATTCATGTCTGAATTTAACAGCAGGTTCCTGGCGAGCTCAAGCCGCTTCCCGGTAAGCCATTTTGCCGGCGGCATATTATAGAGACTTTTAAAATCTCTTTTAAAAGAGGACAAACTCCTTCCCGACAGGCGTGCAAAATCATCGAGAGACAGATCATGCTGATAATTATTCATCATCACATGCTGCAGGGAATTGCGGCCCGGATGTCTTAAAGAACAGAAATAGGCGGTCAGGATTTTATTGTGCGCATTCAAAACAATGTTGTAAAGCAATTCCCTGAATTTTAACTCAAGCAATTCCCGGGGAATTTCAGGTGTTGCTTTCAGGTAGCCGAATATACTATGGAACAGTGTTTCAAGCGTGTCACTAATATGAAGCGGAATGATGGGATCATCCATTCCCGGCTCTTTAGCAGCGGCAGTAAAGGAATTGTTCTCCATCATAAAATCCCTGATGAAATCATCACTGATAAAGAGTATAAGAATACAATGATCCACATTAAAGTATTGCGTGGTGGTATACACTCCTTTCTTTACAAACAAAGCATCTCCCGTTTGCGCTTTATATATTTTACCGGAAGCTATCCAGTCCTTCTCCCCGCTGATGGTGTAGATAATGAAATTTTCTTCAGTTAATAATTTGAAGCCTTGCGTTTCAATCGGACATTTATATTCCACAATCAGGTACCCGCTTCCTATTATTTTATTGTAGGATGGATTATTCCATATATCGTTATACAGATGAGTGATCATGGATGATTAAAGGTATGAAAACTTCAAATTCAACTTAATGCCGGGGGCGAGTATCAGCCAACACAGCTAAAGGTTGCCGACAAAAACGGGAAATACATGTATGCTGTGCCCAGGGCAGCATCCGCCAAAACATGTCCTAATGAGAATGGCAAGGCCTGTAT
>CAMPJQ010000339.1 GCA_946886925.1 uncultured Terrimonas sp. | reverse complement strand
ACTATAGGTATACACCTACTTATTGAGGATACATGAATATGATTTCTTTAAACCACTATTAATTTTTCAAAAACTATAAAACAGATGCTTATCCCTGGCTAAAAAAAGTACAACTTTGTAAAACCAAAACAATTATCACCATTCATCACATCAACCGTTTGCTCATGAAAAGAATTTTCAAAGCATTTGCTTTATTACTGCTTATTGCTCCGGTATTTTTAATTGCATCCTGCAAAAAGGAAGAGACGAAAAAAGAGGACCTGGCTACGATAAAAAAAGGCTGGGTAACCGGTACCTGGAAGCAAACAGATATTACATTGGCTTATCCCATTCCAAACCCCTTTGGTGGCGATGACCTGCCTGTTGGAACCAGTCTCCATATTTTAGCATCATTTTTACCCTTAACAGGACCACAGATTACAGCAACACAGGGTAACGTTTTTACTTTTGATCCCAAAGGAACTTTTAGCATTACGGGAAGTACAGATTTCATGATGCCCAATACCGGCAATTCCGGCACCTGGAATTTACAGGTATATGGCTCAGCCCTGCATCTTATTTCATCCGATGATAAAGATACGCCGTTATGGATCGAAGACATTAACGCTACAAATATGAAACTGGGTTCATTGAGCAATACAATTTACGTTGCTGAAGTGGACGCAGATATTCCCGTGTATTTCATCTTTGAAAAACAATAGCCCGAACTTAAAATCATTATTTATTTACACAATCAATCGAACTGTTATGAGAAATTGCTGCTTTACCATCAGGCTGCTATCCTTGTGTAGCCTGGCAATCATTTTACATCCGGTGGCGGCGCAGGATATAGCATCATTATCCGGCTCACCCCAAAATAATAAGGGTAAATTATTTGCATACAGCAAAACACCCGCCTTTGTAAAAACCGTAAAATCCGCTCATACCGATTTTATTGTAAAGGGTAAGGTTGCAGATGAGAACGGCCCTGTAGCAGGTGTAACCGTTACAGAAAAGGGAACGAACAATGCCACTACAACAGATGAGAACGGGTTGTTTTCACTGAATGTTAAAAATGACAATAGCATTTTAGTGTTCAGCGCCGTGAGTTATAAAACGATTGAAACGGCAATAGCGGGTCGCTCAAATCTTACGGTAACAATTGAAAATACTGCGCAGGAACTGTCGGGTGTAGTGGTAACTGCCCTGGGTATTACCAGGGAGAAAAAATCTTTAGGTTATTCTGTAGAACAGGTAGCCGGCAAGGAAATGAATCGCGTAGCACAGGAAAATGTATTAAACGCTATGTCGGGCAAAGTAGCGGGGGTTACGATCAACCAAACCGGCGGCGCCGGTTCTTCGGTAAGTATGATTATCCGCGGCGCCACTTCACTCAGCAGCGATAACCAGCCTTTGTTTGTAATAGATGGAGTTCCAATTGCAAATACCTTGAATAATGTTAGCCAGGTTGGTAATGACAACAGGGTAGATTATGGAAATGCAATTGCCGGCATTAATCCCGATGATATTGAAAACGTATCTATTCTTAAAGGCCCCAGTGCTGCGGCACTATATGGTTCAAGAGCAGGCAATGGGGTAGTACTGATTACTACCAAGAGCGGAAAAGGCGTGAAGAAAATGACGGTTAATTTTACATCTAATACTGTTTTTGAGAAACCCTATAAATTTCTGAACTGGCAAACAAGATTTGCAAGTGGTGTTTTTCCTGCCACCCCGGTTTCTATTTCAGGGAATATTTTAACTGATCCTTTGGGTGTTTCCGACCCAAGATTTAATCCCGATTATGTGATTGTGGATGAATCGGGCGGAGCTGGAGGTCCTGAACTTGATAGAGGCTATATGGCCATACAGTGGAATAGCCCGCTTGATGAAAATGGCAACCAAATTCCTATCCCACTTGTTTCTCACCGGAACAACGTTAAGAACTTCGTGCAAACAGGGGTTACAACCACCAATGGTGTTTCCGTTGCCAACAGCACCGAATCAATGAACTATCGTATTTCATATGCCAATATGAGAAACAAGGGTATTATTCCCAATTCAGACCTGTTTCGCAATACCCTTAATCTTAATTCAACGGTTAATGTGAGCAGTAAATTCAGGTTGAGCACCAATGTAGACCTAAGCCGAAATAATTCCAATAATCGTCCTGCCGGTGAAAGAGGCGCCAATCCTCTGCAATGGGCGTACGCCGTATCTCCCAATACCGATATGCTTGATCTGAAAGATTACTGGGTTCCAGGGCAGGAAGGCCTGGTACAACGTTCACAACATCCTGATTTTAATAACCCGTATTTTCTGGCATACGAAGTAAACAATTCATTTGTGCGAGACAGGGTATATGGAAATATTAAAGCTGACTGGCAGGTTACAAGAGATATCAGTTTGATGTTTCGCTATGGGCTGGATAATTTTAGTGAGAAGAGGGAAACCAAAATGGCCAATGGCTATACCGAAGATCCACGCGGCGCCTATGGCATAACCAACATTAAGAGCTTTGAAGGCAATGCAGATTTCCTGGCAACTTATAAAAAAGAGTTTGGTGGCTTCAGCCTTTCGGCGTCTGTAGGTGGTAACACACGTTATCAAACAGGAAGTTCTGAAAGAACAGCAACTAAAAACGGAACAGGTTTGATCGTTCCAAATGTGTTCACCATTCAAAATATTCTTCCTGCAAACCTTGATTATAACAGTTTCAGTTATAAAAAACAGGTAAACAGCGTTTATGAAATGGCTACACTCGGCTTTAAAGATATGGTCTATCTTGATCTTAGTGGCCGTACCGACTGGTCGAGCACATTGCCGGCAGCAAAAGCTTATTTTTATCCATCAGCATCTATAAGTGTATTGGTGAATGAAATTCTGGGTATCAGGTCTCCTGACATTAATCTTATTAAATTAAGAGGTGGATATGCACAGGCTGGTAATGATGCCGGTGTTTATCAATTGATATCTGTTTTGGGTAACGCAGGAACATGGAATGATGTACCACGTCTTACCACATCGGGTACTTTGCTCAACCCCAATCTTAAACCCGAACTGGCCGTATCCTATGAGGCGGGTATTGATATCAATTTATTTCAAAATCGTTTACGCTTTGCAGGTACCTACTATATGGTTGATAATAAAAACCAGATATTCAGTACAGGTTTGGCCCCCTCTACAGGGTTTTCTTCAAAGAATATCAATGCTGGGTTGCTCAGAAGTTCAGGCATTGAACTGACACTCGGTGGCACACCGGTTCAAACCCGAAACTGGAGATGGGATATAAGTGTGAACCTTACCCGTAACCGTACTAAAGTAATGGAGCTGGCCGATGAAATGCCTTATTTTACTTATTGGAGTGATGCCAAAGGAGGAGCTTACACTTTCCTGGGAGAAGAAGTAGGTGACATATATGGAAACAAGCTGCGTGTAGTGGAAGATAAAGGATCTCCCTATTACGGATACCCGTTACTGGACAATGGAAACGAAGACGGAGCGAAATGGGTACAATTAGATGCTGTTGCAACAAGGAATAAAATAGGGAATTTTAATCCGCGTTTTATAATGGGCGCTCAAACTTCAGTTAGCTGGAAGAACTGGACGCTGAATATGACATTCGACTGGAGAAATGGCGGTCAGTTTGTATCACAAACCTACAGGTATGGCATAGAAGACGGCAGAGCAGGTCTCCAATTTGATAATTTTATTGATCCGGGTACAATGACGGGTAAGGAGTTGCGTGATTACTTAGTTGCTCATGAAGATGAGTTAATAAAAGTACATAATGGAAGATTTTTGCGTGTAGGATGGCCTACACCCGAACGTACAAGTTATCCTGTAATTATTTCCGGTTTCAACCTGCCTTATGGTGGCATGTTTGCACCCGGTGTATATGCAACCGGCTGGGATGCTGATGGAAATCCAACCGGGTATGCAGAAAACCTGGGAGAAAATATATTGGGGATGGATGATCCCAATAATCCCAATAAAACCATTCCTATGCTATATGCAGTGAGCAACCCATGGGAATTTATGGAGCCAACATTATTTTCTGCTTCATATATTAAGTTGAGAGAATTATCTCTTTCCTACGCTTTGCCTGGATCTTTGGTAAAATCTTTGAAAATGCAGGATATCAGTTTCTCGGTTTATAGCAGGAATATTATTTTATGGACAGAAGCAAAGATTGGCATTGATCCTGAAAATGCTTTTCAGCCTACAACTGGTGTGCAGGGAGGAATTCAATTTAAGCAAGGAATAGAAAGATACAACGTTACACCATGGTCAATACCAGTAGGTGTTAAACTTAATATTACATTTTAAGCTATTCCTAAACTATTCAACATAGCAGATATGAAAAAG
>CAMPJQ010000338.1 GCA_946886925.1 uncultured Terrimonas sp. | reverse complement strand
GCGCCGGCATTTGCGGATCGGGATAATTATGAATATCAAGAATATGACCCGCAGTGAAAAAATTCCCTCCACTCGCTTCATTCACGAGGCGCGAAGGATCCATCTGCATTGTCCATTCTGTAATTTCCTTTGTTTTAAACTGGCCCCATGCCTCGTTGAAAGGTACCCATACTACAATGGAAGGGAAATTGTGCAAAGCGTTCATGATGGCTTTCCATTCGGTACGGTAAATGGCTTCCGACTCAGCACTGCGTTCCTTGTCGTGATTCTTGCCTGAAATTTGTCCTACACGCATGTCCCATTTATTTCCACCCATATCACCACTGGGCATATCCTGCCAAACCAGCATACCCAGTTTATCGCAATGATAATACCACCGGGCAGGCTCTACTTTTACGTGCTTGCGGATCATATTAAAGCCCATCGCTTTGGTTTGCTCTACATCATATTTAAGCGCTTCATCTGTTGGCGCGGTATACAAACCATCGGGCCACCAGCCCTGGTCGAGCGGGCCGTATTGAAATACGAATTCATTGTTCAGCAGCATTCTTTTTATACCATTGTTATCCGGTGCTTCAGAAATTTTACGCATAGCAAAATAGCTGCCCACCTCATCTATTACTTTCCCCTTGCGGGTAACCGTGTATTTAAGATCGTACAGGAAAGGATTGCCGGGAGACCAAAGCTTTGGATTGTTTATCGTTAATGTAACTGCCTCTTCACCCTTTACTGTTTGCTCTGCCACCTGCTGCTGTCCATCGTATGCAATAACTTTAACTACATCATCCGGCTGCAGGTTTTCTATATCCACTTTTACTGAAAGCGTTTGTTTGTCTATATCGGGCGTTTGCACAGTAGCAGCAATATAGGTGGAAGGTACATTTTCGAGCCAAACGGTTTGCCAGATGCCCGTTACCGGCGTGTACCATATACCGTGAGGATTCTTAATTTGTTTACCGCGGGGCTGCGGACCGTCGTCACTGGGATCCCAAACCCGCACGGCAATTTGCTGTTGCTTTCCTTTTTTAAGTGCGGAGCTTATGTCGAACGAAAAAGGATCGTAGCCACCCTCGTGTGTACCCACCTTATTACCGTTAACATATACATCGCATTGCCAGTCAACCGCACCAAAATGGAGCAATAGCTTTCCTCTTTTATATGCAGATGGTACTTCAATAGTACGTTTGTACCAAAGTACACTGTCTTTTCCCACGGTTTTACCCACTCCCGAAAGCGCAGATTCTACTGCATAAGGAACAAGGATTTTACCATCAAAAGCAGTGGGTTCGGCATTGCCTGAGGCTTTGGGAACAATGGCATATTGCCACAGTCCGTTCAGGTTCATCCAGTTTTTCCGGGTGAGTTGCGGCCGGGGATATTCAGGCAAAGGCTGTTCCGCTTTTATATCTGCAGCCCATTGCGTTATAATTTTACCCTCAACAGGCTTCCACGCTTCCTGTGCATACAATGCCGTGCTGATCGTTGCAAAAAAGACAAAAGAAAAAAATGACTTCATGATAATTGCTTTGAATGATAAACTTTACAATATTCTGCAATAATAATAATAACCCGGCGTACAAATACAAGAGATTCTTCCTTTATACATCATTCATCTTACATGATGCCTGTTGTTAAAAGCTAAGCTTTTGCACCGGCGAAAAGATCATATCCTCCACCCCGGCAATCTTTAGTCCGATGCGTGCAAACACATAGTTTTGAGCAGGCACAATGTCAGGTATTGTGCCTTCTATGGCGATACTTCCTATATCGGTTATGGAAGAGCCGGCAATATCTGTAAAAGCGATATTGTTAGCGCCCGAAACAAACTGTGTTTTATTGATATACAGGCTTACTCTTTCTATATCTTTTGCATCGGCGCCTTTAATAATTTGTTCAGCCGCAAAGGAACCGGAAACTTTTCCTGCGCCCGCCGTAAGCTGGGTATTTCTCAGCATATAATATGGCGTTACTTCAATATCCAGTTCCTGGTTGCCAGTAAGGTTTATGGATAAACTGTCGGGGTCACCAGAAGGCATTTTTTTCCATACAAATGGTCCCTGGTCATTGGGAATAACAAACTTATAGTCGCCATTAAAGAGCAGCATCGAATAACTGCCATCTGGTGCAAACGTGCCACCAATAGCGCCTACTTTACCAAACCCATATTGATACAACTGAAAAGGCACACGGTCGTATTCCACCTGTATGGTTTCGCCCTGGTATACCAGTTTGCCGCTGAGCATTGTTTTTGGCGGATCGTAATTGTCTTTTTTACAAGACATAAAAGCAGCAGCAGTTACCAGTATGATAATATGATGAAATGTAATTCTCATAATTAAAGTTTTTTAAGTGCTTATTGATTGGGTTGCCTTACAATTTTGGGATTATTGGAACGCACATTGTCATCAATGAAAGAATAATAGTTCCCGAGCTGGAAATTATTGGCGCCCGTAACCAATGAAGGCAATACGATCTTATAAATCCATTTGCCATTATTTGGACTGGAGGGATTGTGATATTTGTACGGCCACAATGCATAAGGCTGTGTATTTCTTTTGGTAGCCTTGCCAATATTGGAAAGCAGGTCGGCTTCGGTCATTTTGTTGCCATCCCACACTTTGGTAGCCAGGCGCCAGCGCTTCATATCATACAAAATATGTCCCTCAAATGCCAGCTCTACCCTGCGTTCATGCACGATCCTGTCGAAAGTAATATCGCCGGCTGCCAATGGAATAACCAATCCGGCCCTTGCCCTTACCTGGTTCATATACCCTGCAGCTACATCCGGCTGTCCAAGTTCAAATGCCGCTTCGGCAGCGTTCAATAATACTTCGCCAAACCGGTAACGCAGGAAAGGAACTTCGCTGCTGGTACCACGGGAGCCGCCGCCCGGTGCAGGATCGAGGTACTTCCGAATATAAAACCCGCTTTGTGCCGTAAATTCCTTGGCATTGATAGGTCCGTCAAATCCCACCACCTGCACAGGATTGGTTCCACCGGGAAGCACTTTTTGGGCGCCCCTGTCGTCGCCGGTAAGTATGCTGCCATCCGCCAACTGGTATCCGGCCCATATATCCACATTTCTTCCTTTAAAAGCAGTTCCAGGCAAAATAACGGTTCCGGATAATCGTGCATCGCGGCCTTCAAAAATATCAGCCTGGTTGGTATAATAAATGGGATTGCCTGAGCCATCCTCAACGGGGAGCGGAGCATAGGTATTGTCTAATTTTTCAAAGGATTCCACCAGGTTCAGCGAAGGATTGATGCGGCCGCCTTCTTCTTCTTCGGCGCCATAGCGTGGCTGGTTCCAGCCGGTGAAATAATGTACTTTACCGCTTTTTAATTTAAAATCTTCTATAAAAATAGACTCGGGATTATTGTTCTTATCTAAGAAAATGCTGGCAAAATTTTCGGCAAGGTCTGGTTTGCTGTTATATAAGGCATACCCGCCTGCGCTGCCGTCAATGATCTCCTTTGCTGCATTTAACGCTTTTGTATAATAATCGTTTGCCATGCCCGCAGGAATACCCACTTCGCCACCGGGCAAAGCAACCTGTGGTGTAGTTGCGCCATATTTAGCAATTGAACCCGCATACAAAGCCGCTCTTGATTCCATGGCCAGTGCAGCGCCCTTTGACGCCCGGCTTTTTACATTGACGTCTGCAGGCAGATCATTTTTAATGGCTTCCGCTTCACTTATCACAAAATCATACATATCCGATTCCTTGGCCCGGGGATGCTGCAGGTAACTGGGATCTCCTTTAAAATCATATAACAATGGTTCGGTGATCAAAGGAACCCCGCCCAAACGTTTCGTAATTTCAAAATAAAAATTGGCGCGTAAAAACCGGGCTTCGGCCAGGAAACGCTTTTTATCGCCATCCGATAAATTCGGCGCGACTTCGCAGCGCTGCAAAAACAGGTTCAGCTCACGGATATACGCATACGAATCGAACCAGTTGATGCCCCATTCGCCATAACCCCAGCCATTACGCTGTACAATAAATGCACGGCCATTTTCCGAGGGAAAGCTTTCGCTGAAGTCCGCAAAGGTTGCCCAGTCTTCAAGAGAAGAAAAATCCAGTTGCCGGTTATACAAATCGCCCAGTATGGATAATACCTGTGCGGGATCTGAAAAAGCCGATTCATTATCCAAAATGGATATAGGCTTGATATCGAGGAAGTCTTTGTCTTTCTTACAACTCCCTGCGCCCATCACGGCGGTGAACAATATGAATTGAAATATCTTTTTCATGTGCTAATTTTTATTTTTTCTGTTTGCCACATGCCCGCCTGACCGGACGGACAGGGAATTCGTCAGCATCATCTTCTGCATTGTAACTCCCTGGCCCATTTCATG
>CAMPJQ010000337.1 GCA_946886925.1 uncultured Terrimonas sp. | reverse complement strand
TCCTTATTGTTTTAAGTATAAATACTTATGCCGATGTTTTTTTTCTAATTTATTTCTTCACGTTAAAATTTTTTTTTGCAAGCAACGTTATCCAAATGCAAAGTGTCAAAAAACCGGCAGCTAAAACATTGTGTTAGTTAGTTCAATATATTAAATGAAAATTTTTTGTGAAAGATCGCAAAAATCAAAAGATTGGCTTAATTTTTTTATGTGCATAGGGGTTCCATGCAAATTGATCAGAAAAGTGATGTTGCACCTGTAAAGTGGAGTTTGAAGGAATCTATAAAACAGAAGACCATAATGTTTGTATCAAGTGTTAAACCATTATCCTACGACCGAACTTTAGAATTAAAGAATCGTGAATCATTCCGTACCTATATACGGCAAAGAAAAAGATATCTGGTTTTTAAAAGATCTTTTGATCTTGTATTATCCATAGCGGTTATTGTATTAATACTGAGTTGGTTATTACCTGTTATCGCTCTTATAATAAAGTTAAGTTCAAAAGGAAGCATATTCTTTGTGCAGAAACGGGTTGGGTTTCTCGGCCGGTCATTTAATTGCTATAAGTTCAGAACGATGGTCGTGAATAAAGAGGCCGATTCCAAACAGGCTGTCCAGAATGATCCGCGTATTACACGAATGGGAAAATTTTTACGCAACTCTAACCTTGATGAATTGCCACAGTTCTTCAACGTTTTGATGGGCGATATGACTATAGTGGGTCCACGTCCGCATATGCACAGTGACTGCGAGAATTTTGCGGAGGTTGTTGATAATTATAAATTCCGCAATATTGTAAAACCTGGTATCACTGGTTTGGCCCAGGTTAAAGGATTCCGTGGTCCGGCTAAAACCTATGAAAGCATTTTCAAACGTTACCAGTGGGATGCCTTTTATGTAAGAAATGCTAATTTTTGGATGGATTTACGCATTGTTAGAAAAACAGCATGGCAAACCGTCTATTTTATTTATAAACTTATTATTCCGGGGGCTACCGTTGAAAATCCGAAGGAAAGCGGTCAGAAAGTATACCGCAAACTTTTGCTGGATATGCGGCAGCGCATGAATAGTATCATATAAGTTAACCTGCCCAGCCTTCCCTGTCGAGGCTCCTGTATTGTATAGCTTCGGCAAGATGTTCCGTTTCAATATTGGTGTTACCTGCAAGATCAGCAATGGTTCGTGAAACTTTCAGTATCCTGTCGTAGGCCCTTGCCGAAAGATTAAGCTTATTCATCGCCGTTTTTAAAAGGGTTTGACCTCCGGCATCTATGCCACATATTTCTTTCAGCATTTTGCTGCTGATCTGTGCGTTGCAATAAATGCCCTCGTGGCCGTTGTATCTCGCAGCCTGTATTTCTCTTGCTTTGATCACCCTTTCCCTTATCGAAGCGGAATCTTCACCCCCTTTTTGGGCAGCCAGTGCCGAGAATGGCACAGGCGTAACTTCCACATGCAGATCAATTCTGTCTAAAAGTGGACCGGAAATTTTATTCAGGTATTTCTGAACCGTTCCCGACGGGCAGGAACATTCCTTTTCGGGATGATTATAAAAGCCGCACGGGCATGGATTCATCGAAGCTATAAGCATGAAGCTGGCGGGGAAATCTACTGCCACTTTCGCCCTGGAAATGGTTACTTTTCTTTCTTCCATGGGTTGCCTCATTACTTCAAGTACCGTTCTTTTAAATTCCGGTAGTTCATCTAAAAACAATACCCCATTATGCGACAGGGATATTTCGCCGGGTTGAGGCATTCCGCCTCCACCTACCAGTGCCGCGTCGCTGATGGTATGGTGCGGAGAACGAAAAGGCCGGCGGGAAATGAGCGTAGTATTGGCAGGAAGTTTGCCCGCTACACTATGAATTTTTGTGGTTTCCAAAGCCTCCTGTAAAGTAAGCGGGGGCAGGATAGAGGGCAGGCGTTTGGCTAACATCGTTTTTCCGGCGCCGGGCGGACCTATTAATATGGCATTATGCCCGCCGGCGGCGGTAATTTCCAATGCGCGTTTAATGTTTTCCTGGCCCTTAACATCACTAAAGTCAAACTCAAAATTGGATTGCGACTGGTAAAATTCTTCTTTCGTATTAACTGCTACGGGTTGAAGAGAAGTTTCATCTTTAAAAAAATCAATCACTTCTTTGATGTGGCTCACTCCATATACGTTCAGGTTATTTACCATGCCCGCTTCCCTGCAATTCTGTATCGGCAGTATCAATCCTTTAAACTTTTCTTTTCTTGTTGTAATGGCAATCGGTAGTGCTCCTTTAATAGGCTGGATATTTCCATCCAGGCTTAATTCGCCCATAATTACATATTCTGAAAGTCGCTCAGCATTGGGTAGTTGTTCGCTGGCGCCCATAATGGCCAGCGCGATGGGTAAATCAAAAGCAGTTCCGGTTTTCTTAATGTCGGCAGGAGCAAGGTTTACAATCACTTTAATACGGGGCATATAATACCCACTGTTTTTTAAAGTGCTTTCAATACGCCGCTCACTTTCCTTTACCGCATTGTCTGGTAGCCCAACCATGTAGAAAAATTTTCCACCGGTAATGTTTACTTCCACTGTAATGGTAAGAGCCTCCACACCATAAACAGCGCTTCCAAAGGTTTTGATCATCATAATAAGGTTAGCGTGATGAATACAATGAAATTACTGAAATAGTTTGAAAAAGAAGGTGTCAGGTTTGAAGTGAGGTATGGGGTTGTGAGGTATGGGGTATGGGTGAAATCTGGAAGGAGCTTTCAGCAATCAGCCGTGAGCTTTCAGCAGAGCTCCGAATGGAAACGCGGCCGGCACCCGGCTCAGGAAGGGTCTCCCTGGAATTTTTTTGGAGAGTTGCTGACCACATTCTGAAATCCGGGCTTTCCGATCAGCTATGAGCTTTGTTCATTCTGTGTTAGTTTTCTATTTCCCTGAAACCTGCAACCTGAAACCTGAGCCCTGCCTCCTCATACATTCACCACCAGCACCGGTATTTTCAGCTCATGCCTTACAGTGTTAATGGTTTGTCCGTGTATAAAATCCTGTAAGCCGCTGTGCCCGTGAGCGCCTATTACCAGCATATCGGCATGCTGCTCTTTAGTAATGCGCACGATTTCGCCTGCTCTTTTATCAAAACCAAGCCCGATTTCGGCTTTATACCCTTTTTCCTGCAACGTTTTTTTATATGCCAGCAACCTTCTCTCATCTTCTTTTGTTTCGTAGTCGTCGCTTTCTCTTCCCAGTAATCTTGCTGAAACGCTTTCTACTATATGAATGAGCAGGTAGGTGGCATGTGTATTGCCCTGCGCAATGGCATACGATATCAGTTTGCTGTCGCTTTTGCTGAAGTCCAGCGCTATAGCAATTTTGGCAAATTTTGGTATATTCAAATCAAAGCTGTCTTTCATGTCCGGATGTACTGTAAGAGAAGCGGGCTTGACAATTTTGTAAAATAATGGACGGAAGCTAATATATAGCAAAAGACTGAAGAAGAAAATACCAGCAGCGATAATAATAAATTTCCAGAATACATTGCCGGGATTTTCAAAAATGGCGGCGAACTCGCCCCCTACCATTCTAATGTTAAGGTATACCAAAATGAGGGCGATGGCCCATGCAAAGAATTTGGTAACAGGCTTTATGGCAAATTTGCCCATCGTTTTTTTATCGCTTACAAAATGAATAAGCGGTATAACGGCAAAGCCTAACTGTAAGCTCAGGATCACCTGGCTCAGGATCAGCAAAGCGTCTAATTCTTTATCACCATAAATACCAATGACGATCAATGCAGGCACAATGGCTATAAGGCGGGTGATCAGTCGTCTTAGTAATGGGTTAATACGTATCCGGAGATAGCCTTCCATTACAATTTGTCCGGCAAGGGTGCCGGTAACGGTTGAACTTTGCCCGGCGGCAATTAATGCTATGGCAAAAAGTGCGGAAGCTATACTGCTGCCCAGCAATGGCGATAAAAGCTGGTGTGCTTCTTCCAATTGGGCAACTTCAGTGCGGCCGGTTTTGAAAAAGGTGGCTGCAGCCAGCACCAATATAGCCGCATTTACAAGGAATGCAAGATTCAAAGCAATGGTGCTGTCTACTACACTCATCTTTAATGCGTAGCGGATGCTTTTTTCATCTCTTTTAATTTTGCGGGTTTGTACCAGGGAAGAATGGAGGTACAAATTGTGCGGCATTACGGTGGCACCGATAATACCGATAGCAATATACAATGCCTCATTATTGGGCAGGCTGGGTATTAATCCTGTAGCAACTTCGGCAATATCCGGTTTGGCAAGCAGTATCTCAATTAAAAAAGATACGCCTATCACTGCCACCAGCCCTATTATAAATGCTTCCATTACACGCATTCCCATGC
>CAMPJQ010000336.1 GCA_946886925.1 uncultured Terrimonas sp. | reverse complement strand
CAGGCATATTAAAAGAACCTACCGGAGAAAACAGGGTTTCGTTATTACCCGAGCAGGCAGAGGCTTTGATAAAAAAGAAAGTAGAGGTATGGGTGGAAAATGAGGCAGGTGTAGCTGCTTTTGCCGATGCTGCGGCTTATCATACCAAAGGCGTTTCATCATTTTCAAGAATCGAACTGCTTTCTCAATGCGACATTATTCTTTCCATGCATGGTATTCAAATGCAGGAAATAAATATTCTAAAAAAAGGAGCCGTAGTGCTGGGTGTTTTGCAACCCCTGTATAATCGTGTTTTAATGCAGCAGTATGCAAATGCGGGTATTACTGTTTTTAGTATGGATATGCTGCCACGCACTTCACGTGCACAAAGCATGGACGTACTAAGCAGCCAGGCCAATATTGCAGGATACAAAGCGGTATTAACCGCCGCTAACAATTATGGAAGATATTTCCCCATGTTTATGACAGCAGCCGGAAGCATTGCGCCGGCAAAAGTATTGATATTGGGTGCGGGTGTGGCGGGTTTGCAGGCTATTGCCACTGCAAAAAGACTGGGCGCCGTTGTAGAAGTATTTGATACCCGCGCCGCAGTAAAGGAAGAAGTAATGAGTCTTGGAGCTAAATTTATTGAGGTGGAAGGCGTTGCCGATGCCAGTAAAGCAGGGGGATACGCGGTGGATCAGTCGGATGAATACAAGCTAAGACAGCAGCAAAAAATTGCTGAACATATTGCCAAAGCGGATATTGTGATCACTACGGCCCAAATACCGGGCAAACAGGCGCCCCTGCTCATTACTGAAGAGATGCTGAAAACGATGCGTACCGGTTCGGTAATTGTTGATACGGCTGCGGCAACCGGTGGCAATACACCCTTCACACAAAACATGGAAAAGATCAAATACAATGGGGTAAACATTATTGGTGATTCGGGGTTGCCGTCGTCCATGCCCTTTGACGCCAGCAAAATGTATGGTAAAAATATCCTGAACTTTCTTTCTCTTCTTATTGATACAGAAGGGAAACTGATATTGAATTTCGATGATGATCTTGTAAAAGGAACCTGCATTGTATACAATGGGGAAATTATGAATGAAAGAATCAAAAACCTAACATAAAACCATGGAAGCCATACTCTCTTTTATCTCGCAGCATCAGCAAATGATCTATATCGTTACCCTGATGGTATTTGTAGGTATTGAAGTTATTGGCCATGTGCCCGCTGTATTGCATACACCGCTGATGAGCGGCGCCAACGCCATTCATGGGGTGGTAATTATTGGCGCCATTATCGTAATGGGCCAGGCGGCAAAAGACAATTATCCCGCACTGGTGCTGGGTTTTCTTGCAGTAATACTGGGCACTTTAAATGTAGTAGGCGGGTTTGTAGTAACGGATCGGATGCTGGAAATGTTTGGTGGAAAAAGAAAAAGCCCGAAGGAAGAAATTCGAAATTCGAAATAAAGAAAATACGTTTTGCCTGAAGGTAGAAAATATGATCTATTGGAACGCACCGAAAGCTTCTCGTTAAATATCCGGGATTTTTGTTTAAAGCAGAAGCAGGATATTATTAACAGGGAGTATATTATTCAACTGATTCGTTCAGCCGGTTCTGTTGCAGCCAATTATATCGAGGCAAATGAGAACCTGGGAGATAAGGATCTGAAATTCAGGATTAAAGTCTGCAGGAAGGAATCAAAAGAGTCGCAGCTTTGGTTGAAACATATCTTGACCAATGGGAACGACGATTATGAAAAAACAAAACTTTTATTGCTGCAGGAATCGTTTGAACTGGAAAGGATTTTTGGCGCGATATTAAAAAAGTTAGTGACGAAAACTGGTAGCAGCACAATTTGAATAGCTGGGCTGTATTTTTCGATTTTCGGATTTGATAATTTCGGATTTTAACATTATGGGTTCAAACTTACTTATACTAATTTATCTCCTCGCTTCCATAACCTTCATTATTGGGTTAAAGATGCTTTCTCATCCTGCAAGGGCGAGACGGGGAAACCTGATTGCTGCCGCAGGAATGGGTGCGGCTATTGCGGGAACAATCTTTTTGTATAAGGATGAGAATGGAAATGTGCTGCACAATTATGCCTGGATATTTGGTGGTTTGCTGATTGGGGGAATCGTAGGAACGATTGCTGCAAGAAAAGTTAAAATGACTGCCATGCCCGAGATGGTGAGCATGTTCAATGGAATGGGCGGCGCCTGTGCGGCTTTAATATCGGTGGTGGAGTTCGGGCATCTTATGCACGGACTGCAATCGGCGCCGGGATTAACAACCATTGATGCGGCTTTTCAAAGCGGCTTGCGGCAGCATCTGCTTATTATTGTAGCAGGACTTGTTATTGGTAGTATATCCTTTGCCGGTAGTATGGTGGCATGGGCCAAGCTCAAAGGAAAAATCCGGGATTTTGTTTTTAAAGGGCAGCATCTTTTTAATATCGCTTTGCTCCTGATCATTTTTTTCATGTCAGTTTATCTTACCGGCTGGCTTCCTGCGGGTGGGGTATCGCTGTTTTATATCATACTTGGGCTATCTCTGTTATACGGCGCTTTTTTTGTAATGCCCATTGGGGGGGCAGATATGCCTGTTGTTATTTCTTTGCTCAATTCTTTTACCGGCGTGGCTGCTGCCTGCGGTGGCTTTTTATACAACAATAAAGCAATGCTTACTGGTGGAATATTGGTTGGTGCAGCAGGTACGTTGCTTACCATTTTAATGTGCAAAGCCATGAATCGTTCTCTCCTGAATGTGCTGATCGGTTCTTTCGGCGCCAATAATAAAAGCACCGGAGGAATAAAAGAGCATGGAAACTACAAAGAGATATCATTAAGTGATGCGGCAATGATAATGAACTATGCCCACAAGATAATTATTGTTCCCGGGTATGGTTTGGCCGTAGCCCAGGCACAGCATAGTTGCCACGAACTTGAAAAAGTACTGGAAGCGAAAGGCGTGGAAGTTACCTATGCAATACACCCAGTAGCAGGTCGTATGCCCGGACATATGAATGTACTGTTGGCCGAAGCGGATGTGAGTTATGACAAGCTTCAGGAAATGGAACAGGCCAATGAAGCATTTTCTGCCACTGATGTGGTATTGGTTTTGGGCGCCAATGATGTGGTAAACCCTGCTGCCAAAACAGATCCCTCTTCGCCTATTTATGGCATGCCCATATTGGATGTAGAATTGGCCAGGGCTGTTATCGTAAACAAACGAAGCATGAAACCTGGGTATGCAGGTATTGAGAATGATCTTTTCTTTCGGCCTAAAACTTCGATGTTATTTGGTGATGCAAAAAAAGTATTACAGGATTTAATTGGAGAGCTAAAAGCATTATAACCGTGTTAAACATTTTCAGCAAAGAAATCCAATACCTGAACCGTAATATATTTGCAGTCTAAATCTGATTATTATTTGCCTCTTCCTTCAGCACTAATACACAGTTTACAAAATGTAAAAGGCTTTTCACAACAAGCTTTTGAACAGGTACATGCATTAGCCGAACAGGTTACTTCTGTTCGCATTAACCCGTTTAAATGGCGGCAGGCATTCTTACCACTTACTACTTACCACTTACCACTTTCTTCTCCCGTTCCCTGGTGTGCTACAGGTTTTTATCTTTCAGAGCGGCCTTCCTTTACCCTTGATCCCCTGTTTCATGCCGGGTGTTATTATGTACAGGAAGCTTCTTCCATGTTTCTCGAACAAATGATTAAAACGGTATATCCCGACCATGCTGCAGCAAATTATAAAGTGCTTGATTTGTGTGCCGCTCCCGGTGGTAAAACAACGCATCTTTCGGCCTTATTTCCCGAAGGTTTAATAGTATCCAATGAAGTGATCAAAACACGATCAGGTATTTTAACAGAAAATGCAGTTAAATGGGGTAAAGAAAATATAATGGTAACCAGCAATGATGCAGCGGATTTTAAACCTTTGCAGGGGTATTTCGATACAATTGTAATTGATGCGCCATGCAGTGGAAGTGGTATGTTCAGAAAAGACCCCGGTGCTATAGAAGAATGGTCCTTGCAAAATGTGAACCATTGCAGTAAACGGCAGCAACGTATTATTGAAGATATATGGCCGGCATTAAAAGAAAATGGGATTCTTGTATACGCCACCTGTTCGTACTCTGTTGAGGAAAATGAAAATATTTTAGCCTGGATCAGCAAAAAGTACAATGTTGAATCTATACGTGTGAATATAGAAGACAGTTTGGGTATAGTTGAAAGCGCATCAGGGGCAGGGGGTATGCATGGATATCGTTTTTATCCTGATAAAATAAAAGGAGAAGGTTTTTTTATCGCTGCTATCCGGAAGAAGGAGATTGCGGATGTAAGTGTACCGA
>CAMPJQ010000335.1 GCA_946886925.1 uncultured Terrimonas sp. | reverse complement strand
GTATTTCTATTTGTTGAATGCCGTATGCAGAAAATTTTGCTGAAAGGGGAATGCTCCGGATCTGTTTGATATTAGCCGTAATATTATCTCCTTCTACTCCATTGCCACGGGTGGCACCACGCACCAAATGATCGTCTTCATAAATAAGAGAAATGCTACCGCCATCAAACTTTGGTTCTACACAATATTCAATTTCCTTCAGACCGGTTAATTCCCTCGCTTTTCTATCAAAATCGACCAGGTCCCCAGCATTGTAAGAGTTGTCAAGCGAAAGCATAGGTACAAGATGTTGTACGGTAGGAAAATCTTTGGTCAGCCCTTTTGCCACCCGCTGGGTAGGCGAGTCTGATGATACAAGAGTGGGATTTTCCTCTTCGAGTTTTTCTAATGCTTTGAATAATTGGTCATATTCAAAATCAGAAATAAGCGGGTCGTTAAGCACATAATACCTGTACTCGTGAAAGCGCAGCACATCCCGTAATGCTTCGATTTCTTTTT
This sequence comes from uncultured Terrimonas sp., assembly GCA_946886925.1. The sequence continues at coordinate 3,881 of CAMPJQ010000335.1, read as the reverse complement.
TATCGATGGCGGAATTATCCAGTTTTTTTATAAAGCCAACTGCTTGTTTTTGAAGCTGCTGTGTTGTCTCTTTTGAATACATACAATCCTGTTTGAACGTAAAGTTAGCAACCTTATGTGAATGAGGTGCAGCTGAAAAATTATCTATTCAAAAAAACAATGTGTTGTAAGTACATATTTGTATCTTCGGCTCCTGAACTGCCAAAACGATTTGTATGAAACGATTGCTGACTGCTTTTATAAGCCTGCTTTGTGCCCAGTTTGCACACTCCCAATTGTTGACATGGGCTCCCGCTTTTCCAAAAGACAATGACAATATTACCATAACGATGGATGCCACCAAAGGCAACCAGGGGTTAAATAATTATGCCGATCCGAATGATGTATATGTTCATATTGGTTTGATCACCAGTGCAAGTACTAATGCCGGTGACTGGCAACATGCACCTTTTAACTGGCCGGGAACTGAGATTGCTTCCAAAGCCATATCATTAGGTAATCATAAATACAGTTTTACAATCAGCAATGGTATCCGTACTTTTTTTGGAGTTCCTGCCAGCGAAACGATTTATAAGATCGCTATTCTTTTCCGTAGCGGTAACGGGCAGGTAAAGCAGGCCAATGCAGATGTTAGCGATATGTATATTCCCGTTTATGATAATACGGCTGCCGTTCGTTTTACTGTTCCCGTTTTTCAACCGAAATATATTCCGGAGCCCGAAACATTTACTAAAGCTATCGGCGATAATATTTCGCTAACCGCTATTTCTAATAAAGCCGCTACACTAAATCTTTACCTGAATGGAACCTTGATACAAACGGCTGCTTCCGCTACCACTATTTCGGCAAACCCGGCTATAACAACTGGCGGCAATAATACCATTATCGCCGAAGCCATTGACGGAGCTACTATCAAAAAAGATTCTTTAAAATTTTTTGTTGCTGGTGGTATTACTGTTGCCCCATTGCCTGCGGGTGTTAAGGACGGCATTAACTATGATTCAAACAATACTGATGTAACACTTGTATTATATGCCCCGGGAAAAAACCGGGTATCTGTTATTGGTGAAGTTGCAGGGAATAGCTGGGCCGAACAGGCACAATACCAGATGAACAAAACGCCGGATGGCAATTACTGGTGGCTTACAATCACGGGTCTGACACCGGGAACGGAATATGCTTTTCAATACCTGGTGGATGGTTCTTTAAAAATAGCCGATCCTTATTCGGAAAAAATATTGTCTGATGAAGATCAGTATATCGCCGCGGCCACTTATCCTGGCTTGAAGCCATATCCTTCAGGATTGACAACGGGCAATACAACAGTGATACAAACTAATGCCCCAACCTACAACTGGCAGGCTGGTTCTTTTACCAAACCAGATAAGCGTAACCTGATCATTTACGAACTGTTATTACGGGATTTTGTTGATGCGCATAACTGGCAAACAATGATAGATACACTCAGCTATCTCCAGCGCCTTGGAATAAATGCAATAGAATTAATGCCGGTCAGCGAATTTGAAGGCAATGATAGCTGGGGCTACAATCCATCTTTTTATTTCGCACCGGATAAGTATTATGGAACAAAAAACAAATTGAAAGAGTTTATAGACTCCTGCCATAAAAAACAGATAGCCGTGATTATGGATATGGTTCCTAATCATAGTTATGGTCAAAACCCATTAGCGCAACTATATTGGAATAGTTCATTGAGCAGGCCCGCTGCCGACAATCCATGGTTTAATGAAGTACAACCCCATGCATTCGGTTTCGGGCAGGATTTTAATCATGAAAAGGCTGTTACGAAGTATTATTGGCAAAGAATTTTTGATCATTGGCTGCGTGAATATAAAATTGATGGCTACCGGTTGGATTTTACAAAAGGACTTACTCAAAAATCATCTTCCAACGACGGTCAATTCAGTGCCTATGATCAAAGCCGCATCAATATTTTAAAGGAATATGCAGATTCAATACATAAATATTTTCCGGATACTTACCTGGTACTGGAACACCTGGCTGCAAAGGATGAAGAACAGGCTTTACACAATTTGGGTTTCTTATTGTGGAGTGGGGCCGGATTGAACAAGGCGTATAATGAAGCGACCATGGGTTATCATGATAACAATAAATCTAACCTGTCTTCTATTGTTTACAACAGTAATGAAAGAGGTTTTACTAACTCTTTCCTGGTAGGATATATGGAAAGTCATGATGAAGAAAGATTGATGTATAAGAATCTAACGTATGGAAATTCTTCGGGAGCATATACTATAAAAAATGAAACAACTGCATTGAGACGGATGGAAGCGGCGGCTTCTTTATTTATTACCATACCAGGACCTAAAATGATCTGGCAATTTGGTGAAAGAGGTTATGATAAATCCATTTTTGCCTGTACAGACAATACCGTTCCCCAACCTTATGGCGCCGATAATTGTAAGTTGACTCCCAAAGAGCCACGCTGGCAGTATATGCAGCAAGAAGGCAGAAAGAGATTGTTTGAAGTAAATGCGGCTTTGATCAAATTGAGAAAAACACAACCTGCTCTTTTTAACAGTACCAATTTTGAATATAGCCTGGTGAATGCAGTAAAGTATTTTAAAATTTCAGAACCTGGTTTGAGTGCTTTGGTCGTTGCCAATTTTGATGTAGTATCCGCAACAGCTTCTGTTAATTTTCAAAATGCAGGTACATGGTATGATTATCTTACGGGCGAGACAATCACTGCAACAGGAACTTTACAAAGCTTGTCATTGCAGCCCGGCGAGTATCATGTATATGTAAATAAAAATATAGCCAATGCAGATACTATTCCCGTGGTGGATACCACAACAACAACCCTGCATTCCTTTGCAGTAACGGTTTATCCGAATCCTGCTTCACCGGCTTCCATACTTGAAGCAGAGATTCCTGAAACAGGTAAAATACAGGCTATTTTAATAAATGCTATGGGGCAACAGGTAGGGACTTTTTTTTCTGGTGTATTAACCAAAGGAAAACATCGTTTACCCCTTACTGATAAAATCAATAATTTGCCCGCCGGAATGTATTTACTAAAAGTGCAGTCAACAAATCAAACGGGCCTTGTAAAGATCATGATCCCATAATCTTTTAAAAAAATGATATGTCAAAAGGAGTGCAACTAAAAACTGCCGAGCTTGAAAAAATAAGTCATCTTGACTATTTTAATATTGCTGTCTCTGTAGACTGTGTCATCTTTTGCTACGATAATAAGGAGCTGAAGGTGTTATTGATAAAGTCTGACCTGGAAGAGTTTTCAGGTTTATATTCACTGCTTGGCGATCTTGTTCGTCCTGATGAAGACCTGGACAGCGCATCCTACAGAATATTACAGGAGCGTACCGGTATGGAGGATGTATACCTTGAACAGGTGCATACATTTGGCAGTATTAACCGCCACCCTTCAGGCAGGGTTATTACCACCGCTTATTATTCATTAATTGATGCAAAACATCAAAAGCTGCGCCTGAATAATAATGATCTGTACTGGCATCCCGTAAAGACTATAAAAAAATTAGCTTTTGACCATAAAAGTATTGTGGATACCTGCCTTAACCGGCTCAGGGAACAGGTAATGGATCATCCTGTAATATTCAACTTGTTACCGGAAAAGTTTTCCCTTCGGGAATTACAGGAACTTTACCAGGCCATCTTATCTGTTGACCTGGATAGACGCAATTTCCGAAAGAAAATTACAATCAAAGACTGGCTCGTTGACCTGAACGAAATGGAAGAAGATGTCCCCCATCGCCCTGGTAAATTGTACACATTGAAACCTGAATTCAAAGGAAAAGCAAATCGTATAAAAAACAGCGGTCACAGGGTTGTAGTTAGCTGAATTAATAAATAAATCC
>CAMPJQ010000334.1 GCA_946886925.1 uncultured Terrimonas sp. | reverse complement strand
GCTATTAATTATTAATCTAAACAATATTGAATCCCGGATTTCAAATATCAAATCTCAAATAATGATACCTTCGTTTGTAAGCCAAAATACTAACTGTGAAAAAGAAAGCATTCTTATTGGTAACGATTGCATTTGTTGCCTACGCGGCTTATGCGCAGGATTATTACTTCCGGCATTACCAGGTAGAGAGCGGACTTTCTCACAACACTGTTTTTTGTACACTGCAGGACAGCCGCGGTTTTATGTGGTTCGGCACAAAGGATGGGCTGAATCGCTTTGACGGTACCAGTTTTAAAATATTCAGAAAAGACGACCAGGATACCACCAGCCTCGGCAACAATTTCGTATACAGTTTATTGGAAGATGATGGCGGCCGTATTTGGGTTGGAACAGGAAAGGGGCTATATGCATACAACGCAAAAAAGGAAACCTTTCGCCGCGTGCCTACGCAGGAACTTGCCGATGTGAATGAAATACTGGCAGACAACAACGGCAATATCTGGTTTTTAATGGGAGCCAAACTCTACCAGTATCGGCCAGATACCGGTATCCTGTCTGCACCTGAGGGTTTCCAGGATGAATGGATAACCGCCATTTGTATTACCGACGGCATATTATGGTTTACCACCTATGGCACATTAAAAAAATACGATCCTCAAACAGGGAACCATGCGGTATATGATGTATTCAGCCATTCACCCAATACCCCTACCAAATGGGTAGAGAAGATGTTTTATACCGGCAACGGAAAAATATTTTTGGGAACTACGGGGCAAGGTCTCAAAATTTTTGATGCTAAAGATGGTTCATATACCGATGCGCTAACGTATAACCCTGATAAAACAAATATATTTGTACGCGACTTTGTCCGCATCAAAGAAAATGAATACTGGATAGCCACCGAATCGGGTATTTTTATCTATGACACAGGAAAAGGCGTCATCACCAATCTTCGCAAACAATACAACAACCCTTATTCTTTGTCGGATAATGCCATTTATTCTCTTTGCACAGATAAGGAAGGTGGTATATGGGCAGGCACATATTTTGGAGGCGTTAACTATTTTCCAAAACAATACTTTTCCTTTCAAAAGTATTTTCCCGATAACAGCGGGCAAAGCATTAGCGGCAATGCCGTAAGAGAAATATGTGAAGACCAGTACGAAAACCTCTGGATAGGCACAGAAGATAAAGGACTGAATAAGCTCAATCCCCAAACAGGACAAATCATGCATTACATGCCCACCGGGAGGCCTGGCAGCATTACCTATCCCAATATTCACGGGCTGCTTGCCACGGGCAACCAGTTATGGATAGGAACCTTTGAACACGGGCTGGATGTTATGGACATCAGAACCGGTAAAGTAATACGGCATTACAACTCCGCTACCCCGGGACTGCGCAGCAATTTTGTACTTTCTTTATGCAAAACACGCAGCGGCGAACTGCTTACCGGAAGTTCGGTTGGGCTTACCCTTTATGATTCCATATCGCAAAGTTTTATAAAAGTGGAACAGGTTCCCGGCGATCATTTTATATACCATATTATGCAGGACCGGGATGGCACGGTATGGGTAAGCACCATTGGTGATGGCTTATATTTTTATAATAAAGCAACGGGCAAACAAGGTAACTTCCGAAACGATCCGCAGAACCTGCGAAGCCTGGGCAGCAATATGGTGAACAGTAGCTTTGAAGACAGCAATGGCAACCTGTGGGTGGCTACAGAAGGTGGCGGGCTGTGCAAACTAAATAAAGAAAACAAAACCTTTACACGTTATACCAGCAAAAACGGCATGCCCAGCAATTATGTTTTTAAAATCCTGGAAGATGGCGGCAAAAATCTTTGGATTTCTACCTCACGCGGGCTGGTACGCTTTGATATTGCCACAGAAAAAATGTTGATCTATACCAAAGCCAGTGGCTTGTTAAATGACCAGTTCAACTATAATTCGGGCTACAAAAACAAAGAAGGAAAAATGTACTTCGGCAGTGTAAAGGGAATGATCAGCTTTAATCCGGATATTTTTTCAACAAGTAATTTTACCCCTCCCGTTTATATTACGGGCTTACAGGTAAATAACAAAGAAGTGCTGGTAAAGGATAAAGATTCTCCACTTACAAAATCAATTATCGTTACTAAAAAAATAACGCTGCCCTATAATCAATCCTCCTTCAGTATTGACTTCGCGGCCTTAACCTACACCGCTCCCGAAATGACTGCTTACGCCTATATTATGCACGGCACGGATAAAGAGTGGACGCCTATAAAAACCAACCGCAAAGCCTATTTTACCAACCTGCTGCCGGGAACCTATGTTTTTAATGTAAAAGCCGAAGGCGGTAACGCTGAATGGAGCCGGCAGCCCGCGCAGCTAACCATTCAAATCCTCCCGCCCTGGTGGACAAGTGCCTGGGCCTATGCTTTGTACACCCTGGCTGTAATGGCGTTCGCATTTTACCTGGTAAGACGATACCACAATCATATTGAGGAAAAAAACAGGAGGAAGATTGAACACCTGCACCATGAAAAAGAAAAAGAATTGTATGAAGCAAAAATTGATTTTTTTACCAATGTAGCGCATGAAATAAAAACACCGCTCACCCTCATAAAAGGGCCGCTGGAAAAAATAATGAACTGGGCCGATAACCGACCAGAAACACAAAAGCACCTGGCAACAATGGAAAGAAATACCAACCGGCTCATTGATCTCACCGGCCAGTTGCTTGACTTCCGCCAAACGGAAGCAAAAGGATTCCGGCTCAATTTCTCAAGAATGAATGTGTCGGCTTTGCTCAGGGAAACTTTTTCTAATTTCAAATCGCTGGCGGAACAAAAAAATCTTGCCTATTCCCTTTCGCTCCCCGCAAACGATTTGTATGCCTGGGTGGATGACGATGCTTTGAATAAAATATACTGCAACCTGTTCAGCAATGCGGTAAAGTATGCAAAACGGGAGGTGAAAATTAAAATGGAAACAGGCCCACAGGGCCACTTTACCACGGAGATCATAAGCGACGGATATGTGATACCTGAAAATAAAAGAGAAAAAATATTTGTGCCTTTTTACCGGCTCAGAGAAACGGAAAAGCAAAAAGGAACAGGCATAGGACTGGCGTTATCGAGATCGCTGGCAACACTGCACAAGGGCGAACTTTATCTTAAAAAAACGAATATCCCTGGTTATAATACTTTCGTACTGAGCCTGCCATTATCTTCCGGTGCAGTAATAGAAAGCCAGAACAATCAACCAAAATAAAGTGCAATGATGACACCTGCTGTTTTACTGGTAGACGACAACGAAGACATTCTTGAGTTTCTGACCGACGAGCTGAAGGAAAAATATAACCTGTTCACCGCCACCAATAGTGAAGACGCGATTGCGTTGCTGCTGCAGGAGTCCATACAACTCATTGTAAGCGATGTGATGATGCCCGGAATGGATGGCTTTGAATTATGCCGCACTGTTAAAACTGATTTCGATTATAGCCATATACCCGTTATACTCCTAACGGCAAAGAATACCCTTCAGTCAAAAATTGAGGGATTGGAAATTGGCGCCGATGCCTATATTGAAAAACCCTTTTCGCCGGCGCACTTGCAGGTACAGATCGCCAATTTGCTTAACAACCGCAGCAAGCTCAGGGAATATTTCGCCAGCTCGCCGCTGGTGCATATTAAAAGCATGGCGCATTCTAAGTGGGATGAACATTTTTTGGAAACGCTCAATGAAGCCATTACCCGGCATATGGATAATACGGAATTAGATGTGGAGCATTTGTCGCGCATTATGAACATGAGCCGTCCAACTTTATACAGGAAAATAAAAGGCATCTCCCATTTAACACCGCATGAGCTCATCAATATTACCCGTCTTAAAAGAGCTGCAGGACTATTGGCCGAAGGCCAATATAAAATATTTGAAATAGCTGCTATGACCGGTTTTCAATCGCAGAACAATTTCGGCAGAAGCTTTTTAAAACAATTTGGCATGACGCCGAGTGAATATGCGAGGGTGAAAAAAGAAGAGAGCCTGTGAGGTTTGCCATGCAGAACCTGCAACATTAGAGAACACATAAACTTCAGCGCAGCCATTCCTTATTTTACTTCAGCCAAACGGTTTGCGTAAATGCACCGTTAACCGCTGCATCCCAGGCCTCCAGGCGCACCCATTTTCTACCAGGTAAATTTAACGAAACCCTGAACTTTTGTTTATCGAAAGGAAGGGTAGTATCCAGGTTGATCTTGTGCCGGTACACATGGGCGCCATCACCGGATATGATCTCCGCAAAGTTTAACGGGAAGGTCCAATGCAATTTAAAAACAATATCGGCTTTCCCGTTTTCCGCAAGTTCAGCCGTATCACCAGCCTGCTTTCCGTTCACCGTAAATAATGGGATCAATACCTCGCCGG
>CAMPJQ010000333.1 GCA_946886925.1 uncultured Terrimonas sp. | reverse complement strand
ATTTTATGGCGAATGGGTTTGGAGAAGGCTATATGGGCATACAGGTAAATTCTGCAACGGAAAGAAGAGTACTTTTTTCGGTGTGGGATCCCCCTTCGGGTCAAACTACCTTAATAAAAAAAAGCGAAGGTGTTACTGCCGGCAGGTTTGGAGGCGAAGGCACGGGCGGACAGAGTTATATGATCTTTAACTGGAAGGCTGGCACTACTTATAAATTTCTTACACAGGGAAAACCAGACGGTGCAGGTAATACCATTTACACATCCTGGTTTTTTGCACCGGAGGCCGGCAACTGGAAAATGATCGCTTCCTGGAAAAGGCCCAACACACATACCTACCTTACCCGTTTTCATGGGTTTCTTGAAAATTTCAATCCCGAAGAGGGCTACCGTGAAAGGAAAGCATACTGGAGCAATCAGTGGGTACGGTTAGCAAACGGAACCTGGACGGAAGTAACAGCATTTACATTTACTGTTGATGCCACAGGCAAAAACAAGCAACGACAAGATTATGCAGGCGGAGCAGAAAACGGAAAATTCTTTTTGCGAATGGACGGGTTCTTTAATGATAATGTTTCGCCCGGCACCGGTTTTTCCAGGCCTGCTACCGGCCAACAGCCCGTTATTGATCTGGACGCTTTGCCCTAACGCCTGGCATAATTATCAATCTGCATATTCAATACCAATGTCGTTTAGTGCAAATCTGATATACCTCTGCATTTCAGAGCGCCCACTTTTATTTTACAATAAATTAACGCGCTCTATCCACCTGTTAGAAATGAGAAAGCAGCAGCGAAATGAAGTTGAATCCACAGAAGTATAAAAGCACCATCAGGGCTCCATCCCGAAAACGGGCAGTAATCCCTGCCCGTCTGGTCAGGCGGGGTTTCCGGGCGCCCGCCCGAACGATGTTCAGTCGGTCGGGGCTTTTTGGGTTACTTTTTTTCCGAAAAAAAAGTAAAAGAAGCTCCCTCAGCATTGAGGGAACAGCAATAAGCTTTTAATAACTTATCGCCTATTTTGCGGATTCAGCAAAGGAACTGCATTTGCAGACGGCTATTCTATACCTACTCTTTAACTAAACGACATTGATATTCTTATAGATCCTTGCAGTTTAAAGAAATGCGCTTATCAAAAACAGATGCCTGTTAACATGTCAGCGCACATCTTGCGCAACCGTTTGCATGTGTATCCAATAGTTTATTGTCCTAATTTCATAAACAGATAGCATTTCAACAATCAGCCTGTTCCATCATTTGAAAAAAACAATACCATATTATTTATTTGTCCGGGCTTTTCTAATTGTATCATTAATATTCCAGGCTACAACCGTATTAGGCCAATCCAAAAGCAAAAAAAAGCTTCCCAACATCATTTACATTTATGCAGATGATTTGGGCTATGGCGAGCTGGGCTGTTACGGGCAGCAAAAAATAAAAACGCCCAACCTCGATCGTATGGCTAAAGAAGGCATGCGATTTACCAACCACTACAGCAGCACACCCGTATGTGCTCCTGCCCGTTGTATGTTGCTTACAGGCAGGCACGGAGGGCATTCCTATATACGTGGCAATTATGAGATGGGCGGCTTTGCAGACAGCCTGGAAGGCGGGCAAATGCCTTTACCTGAAGGAACATTCACCATTGCCCGCATGCTGAAGAACGCGGGCTACACTACAGGTATGGCCGGCAAATGGGGTTTGGGGATGCCGGGCACTACCGGTGATCCTTTATTACAGGGCTTCGATTATTATTATGCCGTGCTGGATCAAAAACAGGCCCATAATTTTTATCCCACTCATTTATGGGAAAATGGAAAATGGGACACCTTGAACAATCCTGTTATAAACGTGCACCGAAAACTGGATTCAGCTTCCGCAACCGGTAAGGATTTCGAATATTATAAAGGAAAGGATTATGCTGTTACTAAAATGACAGAAAAAGCATTGGCTTTTATTGACCGTAGCCTGCTGGAACGCCAGGCCGGTAAGCAAAATCCTTTCTTCCTTTACCTGCCCTATCCCCTGCCGCATGTATCGTTGCAGGCGCCGGATTCATATGTAAAAAAGCACATCGGGCTGTTTAATGAAAAGCCTTACTACGGGACGAAAGGTTATGCAGCTTCCCTATACCCATTATCCACTTACGCTGCAATGATCACTTACCTTGATGAACAGGTAGGGATCATTATGCAAAAAATAAAGCAACTGGGAATGGATGAAAATACGATCATTATGTTTTCCAGTGATAATGGCCCTACATTTAACGGCGGTGTGGATGCGGCCTTTTTTAATAGTGCGGGCGGCCTGCGCGGATTAAAAATGGATTTGTATGAAGGTGGTATCCGGGAGCCTTTTATTGCCAGGTGGCCGGGAAAAATTCCGGCTGGTAAAACAAGCGGGCTGGTTTCGGCACAATTTGACATGATGGCTACTTTTGCAGACCTAACAGGTCAAAAAGTTGATTATACCGATGGCATTTCGCTGCTTCCTGAATTAACGGGCCACAGTGAGGCGCAAACCAAAAGAAACTATATTTACTTTGAATATCCCGAAAAAGGCGGACAGGTGGCCATCCGCATGGGCAACTGGAAAGGAGTAAGAACAAATGTAAAAAAAAACCGCAACGCCCCCTGGCAGGTATTTAATTTAAAAACAGACAGTGCTGAAACAACAGATGTAGCAAATGATCATCCTGAGCTGGTAAAAACATTTAATGCCATCCAGAAAAATGAACATCAGCATGCACATATCAGGGAATGGGAATTTATTGATCCTAAATTTGGCATTACCAGTCAATAAGAAATAATATCACTAACATAGTCCATCGTAAAAATCACTACAAAAACAAATATATGAACAGGAAAGAATTTGTAAGGAACGCCGGGCTTGCGGCCGCTTCGCTTACCGTATTACCAACCGCTACTTTATTTGCAGGGAAAAAAAGTGCCGATCCAAAAGTAAAGATGGCCATCATTGGGGTTGGATTAAGAGGACAGAATCATCTTGACCTGCTGTTAAGAAGAACGGATGTTGATGTAACCGCTATTTGTGATGTGGATGAACGCTCCCTGAAATCAGCAAAAGAACTGATCTCGAAAAGCGGTAAAAAAATGGCCGTTGTTTATACCGGTGATAATTACGCCTGGAAAAAAATGCTTGACACGGAGAAAGTGGATGGGATAGTAATTGCAACGCCCTGGGAATGGCATAAGCCCATGATCATTGGTGCATTGGAAGCCGGTGTTAAATATGTTGGAACGGAAGTAGTTCTGGGCATCACACTTCAGGATCATTGGGATGTTGTAAAAGCCGCTGAAAAACACAATGCAAACGTTATGATGCTGGAAAACGTTTGCTACCGGCGCGATGTGATGGCCGTATTGAACATGGTGCGCCAGGGTTTGCTGGGAGAGCTCATTCACCTGCAGGGTGGCTACCAGCACGATTTGCGTGAGGTAAAATTCAACGATGGCGTTCATCCTTACGGTCATGGCGTTGAATTTGGTGAAAAAGCTTTTTCCGAAGCACGCTGGAGAACCGAACACGCGGTTCACCGTAACGGCGACCTCTACCCTACACATGGCATTGGCCCCATTGCACACTATATCAACATTAACAGGGGAAATCGTTTCATTACTTTAAATTCTTTCTCCTCCAAGGCAAGAGGATTACATAATTATATTGTAAAGAAAGGAGGAGAAAATCATCCCAATGCAAAAGTTAAATTCAAATTAGGCGATGTTGTTACTACCCATATCGGTTGTGCCAATGGAGAAACCATTTTACTGCAGTTGGATACCAACCTGCCCCGCCCCTATTCCCTCGGCTTCCGGGTACAGGGTACGCAGGGATTATGGATGGACGTAAACAACGGCATGTACATAGAGGATAAAGCGGCCAAAGCGCACCAGTGGGATGATGCAAAAACATGGTTGGATAAATATGATCATCCTTTATGGGCCAGATGGAGCAAAGAATCGGCAGGTGCAGGGCACGGCGGCATGGACTTTTTTGTGATCCATGCACTGGTGGAATCCATCAAACGAAAAACAGCAACACCTATGGATGTATACGATGCCGCAGCCTGGAGCGCCATTACACCGCTAAGTGAAAGCTCAATCGAGCTGGGCAATCAAACCATAGAATTCCCTGATTTTACCGGTGGTCAATGGATGTACAGGAAACCTACATTCGCATTGAATGACGACTATTAAAATGAATAGATCCAGATTTGCCGCAAAGATATTTCCGGCAAATCTGGATAATCTTATTTTCCTGCTTCATTACTACCCCGAACCCCTACCGCCCGATATTTGTCTACACGCACCGTAACCTTCGGGTTTTTAAACAAGATTGTGCAGGCAACAAAACAAACTCTGAAGAATTCCCTTTGGGAACCAACTATCTTACACCTTTACAC
>CAMPJQ010000332.1 GCA_946886925.1 uncultured Terrimonas sp. | reverse complement strand
GATGATACTTCGCGCAGGCAACATCCGCCATTTACCTTCACGGAATCGGGCACTTACCAGGTAGCCCTTACTGTTAGCAGCAGTAAAGGCTGTATGAGTACCGTTAGAACCGACCTGGTGATAAGAGATAAACCACTTTTGAGCGTACCGCACGATACTTTGATGTGCAATATTGATACAATTTCCGTTTCCGCCACAGGCCCACCCGGAACCTATGTATGGGCGCCTGATTATAATATACGCGCTACCGGCGCCACCGCATTACTGAGCCCGGATGTTACCACCTCCTATACGGTAAGCTTAACTACAGTGCCGGGTTGCACTTCTACGGATACTGTTCGGGTAAAAGTGGTGAACTTTGTTACGCTTGAGGCCGGAAGAGATACAACCATTTGCTTCACCGATGGGGTACAATTCAATCCTTTCAGCGATGGATTAAGCTATACATGGACGCCAGCCGGAACACTGGATGATCCAACTATAAAACAACCGGTGGCAACACCCGATGCTGCATTTACTGTTTATAATGTTACAGCACATATAGGTAAATGCTCCGCTTCCGATAATATCCGGGTTAGAACTGTACCCTATCCGGATGTTCGGGTAATCAATGATTCTTCCATCTGCTACGGTAAACGTATACAATTATTTGCAGAGGGAGGAGCCTTTTATCGCTGGTCGCCTGCGCTTTCGGTAAGTAATTATAATGTGTCCAACCCTTTTGTTTCGCCCCCGGTAACCACCACATATACCGTTAGCGTAACAGATACGGTAGGCTGTCCAAAACCATCTTTCAAAGATGTGGTAATAACGGTTATACCACCGGTTCCGGCATTTGCCGGAAATGATACCACTGTTGTTCTGGAGCAACCTTTACAAATGCAGGCAACGGGTGCTGAAATTTATAAATGGTCGCCCGCCAGCTATTTAAGTGATGCAGACGTTTCCGATCCGGTGGCAACCTTTGTATCGGAAGTAAATGATAAAATTAGCTTTGCAGTAAAAGTAAGTACCAAAGAAGGCTGTTTCGCTTATGATACCATTAACGTAAGAGTATTCAGAACAGCTCCGGATATATTTGTAGCGGATGCTTTTACGCCCAACAATGATGGGTTGAATGATTTTTTCAGAGCCATGCCTGTTGGCATAAAACAGTTCGATTATATTAAAATTTTTAACCGGTGGGGGCAACTCATGTTCTCATCAAACACATCGGAAGAAGGATGGGATGGTACTTTTAAAGGAAAGGAACAGGCCAGCGATACCTTTGTATGGATAGTAAGGGGAACGGATTATTTGGGCAGGGTGATTGAAAAGAAGGGCACGTTACTACTTTTAAGATGAGTATCGGCGATACAGTCGGCAGCCATAAAGCACCAATAGACAAGCCTGTCTGCCAGGGCGGATAAAACTCAAATATTAAATTCAAATCCGAAATCTGGGAATACAAAGAACCAAAAAACAAATAACAAGAACCAGGCAAAATTTAAAATTTAAATCCGACATCGAAAGCCTTGTAACCTGAAAACCTGTAACTGCATCACTATGTATCCTTTTGTATAAAAGCATCAAAACTGTTTATGCCAATCATTTTTTCAGTAATAAACCCTTCTCCATAAGGTACTCCTATCATTTTGCCGAACATAGCATGCCGTCCTATAATTGAATTTAAAAACCCGGGAGTGGAAATATAGGTTTGTGGTTCATCCATGGCATATTCATTGGAATGAAATTGTGATGAATACGCTTTTACAGACTCCAGTTTTCTTTCAAAAACAGAACTTATATCATACACAAAATCAGGTTCATAATACCTGTCCTGTATGTAATGGAAAATATATTTGGGGCGCCAGTGCGCTTGTGCCTGCCCATTATCATCCAATGTTTCTATCTTTCTTAACCCGCTCAAAAAACAAGCGTCTTTAATCAAATGTCCTGCTCTTCCATGATCGGGGTGCCTGTCATCTAATGCATTGGCCAAAACAATTTCAGGGCGGTATTTACGCAAGGCTTTAATAAGAATACGCTGGTGCATTTCATCATTTTGAAAAAAGCCATCCGCCATACCAAGATTTTCACGCACATCCAATTGCATAAGGGCAGCAGCCCTGGCTGCTTCTTCCGCTCTTAATGCCACAGAGCCTCTTGTACCCAGTTCACCACGGGTGAGGTCAATTACTCCCACTTTTTTGTTCTGTAACTTTTCCATCATTAAAGTGCCGGCGCAGCCAAGTTCTGCATCATCCGGATGCACGGCAACAGCAAGTATATCTAATTTCATAGGTTGCAAAAATAATGCAAAGAAGAATGGCAGTTCAGATTTTCGTATTTCCCGGCTGCACGCCAGGTTCGAACACATACGTACAGAGAAACACAGGGGCGCAGCAGAAAATACAAAAACCATATGTACCTATGTGCCTATGATCCTATGTGTTAAAAAAAAAGATAAACACATAGACACAGTAGAAACACAGGAGCACAATAGAAAATGTAAAAATCTATGTGTGCCTATGATTTTATATGTTTAATTGATAAAAACGAAATACTGCATTGGAACAAATCCCGGAAAAATAAAATGCCAATTTTCATGTAGGTTTGCACATTGTTATAGGGAACTTTTTTAAGTGATTCTTTTCTTTTCGGCAGGCAACAAACAATATCGTCACCGGGCAGGAGCGGAACTACACCGGTTTTAAAGATCAATATGATGATGACATCCAATACTGTATCAGCCGGAAGACGTTTCCGGCTTGCAATGGAAACAGAAAATCCTTTGCAGATTGTTGGCGCTATTAATGCCAATCATGCTTTATTGGCTACACAGGAAGGTTTTAAAGCGATCTATTTATCGGGTGGGGGCGTAGCTGCAGGTTCACTGGGCATTCCCGACCTGGGTATTACAACACTCGATGATGTGCTTACCGATATTTATCGTATTACCAATGTTACCGATACAGCTTTACTGGTAGATGTGGATACGGGTTTTGGACCATCGGCATTTAATGTTGCGCGTACCGTAAAATCGTTAATAAAAGCAGGTGCAGGTGCCTTGCATATAGAAGACCAGGTTGGGGCCAAACGTTGCGGTCATCGCCCGGGTAAAGAAATTGTAAGTCTGGATGAAATGGCAGACAGGATTAAAGCCGCAGCCGATGCACGTACCGATGATAAATTTGTATTGGGTGCCAGAACAGATGCATTAGCCAATGAGGGATTAGATAAAGCACTGGAACGTGCCGTGGCTTATAAGGAAGCCGGCGCTGATTTTATTTTTGCGGAAGCCGTGAATGAATTATCACAGTATCAAAAATTTGCCGATGCTGCCGGGATTCCGGTTTTGGCAAATATTACTGAATTTGGTATGACGCCATTGTGGACTGTTGAAGAATTAAAAAATGCCGGTGTGCAGATGATCTTATATCCACTGTCTGCATTTCGTGCAGCCAACAAAGCGGCGCAGCATGTTTTTCACAGCATTCGTACCGAAGGCACACAAAAAAACACGGTCGGCAGCATGCAAACACGCGCTGAACTGTATGAAAGCATAGGCTATTTTAGTTATGAACAAAAATTAGACAAACTTTTTTCAAAAAATAAATAATGGCTATGGCAGATAATATGGTACAGGCCTTTAAGCCAAAGAAAAGTGTAGCGTTGTCGGGTGTAGCCGCAGGCAATACTGCCTTATGCACCGTTGGGAAAAGTGGGAACGACCTGCATTACCGTGGCTATGATATTCTAGATCTTGCTGAAGACGCTGAATTTGAGGAGGTGGCGCACTTATTAATTCATGAGCAATTGCCCAATGCGGCTCAACTGGCAGCCTATAAAACAAGATTGATCAACCTGCGTGGCCTCTCTTCTGTTGTAAAGAATATATTGGAGCAGATACCTGCCTCGGCGCATCCTATGGATGTTTTGCGTACTTATACTTCGGTATGTGGCCTTGTTCTTCCTGAAAGAGATAATCACAATATTACCGGGGCAAGAGATATCGCTGATAAATTACTGGCATCTTTCAGCTCCGCCCTGCTGTACTGGTATCATTTCTCCCACAACGGACGCCGTATTGAAGTAGAGACTGATGATGATACGACCGGGGCTCATTTCCTGCACCTGCTGCATGGAAGAAAGGCCAGAGAATCCTGGCAAAAGGCAATGCAGATATCCCTGAACTTATATGCAGAGCACGAATTTAACGCCTCTACTTTTGCCGGCAGGGTAATTGCAGGAACCGGTTCCGACATGTACTCTGCCATTACCGGCGCTATAGGTGCTTTGCGCGGCCCAAAACATGGCGGCGCCAATGAGGTAGCCTTTGATATTCAAAGCAGGTATCCGTCACCGGAAGCTGCGGAAGCTGATATTAAATCAAGACTGGAGAAAAAAGAAGTGATCATTGGATTCGGGCATCCTGTGTATACCGTGTCT
>CAMPJQ010000331.1 GCA_946886925.1 uncultured Terrimonas sp. | reverse complement strand
TCAACCCTATCTAATACAGGATGTTGATGCACGCCGAACTTACCGGTGATGATGTGGAATGGTCAAGGCGCAACAACATACTGGCAGTGGGCGTGATAAACGCCTGGCGTTACAGGCGGTCTGCTAACCCGGCGGCTGAAGCAGAAAAAGATGTGCAGCGTTTAAAAGCCACCGGATTGGATCACTTTCAGATTGATAGTGAATTTGAACGGTTTTTCTTTTGACAAACCTTTCAGGTTTGCTCAACAAAACCTGCAAGGTCTCCCCCGATCACAAATCGGCTCGGCAGACCTTAAAGGTTATCAGCATTCTTTCAAACCCAAAGGTATATTAATGGCCAGCCCTCCTTCGGCGGTTTCCTTGTATTTGTGGTTCATATCAACCGCCGTATCCCACATGGTTTTTACTACAGCATCCAAAGAAACTTTTGCAAAATCGGGGGTGCTTTGCAAAGCGAGCTGCGACGCGGTGATGGCTTTTACAGCGCCCATGGTGTTTCTTTCTATGCAGGGCACCTGCACCAGCCCGGCAATAGGATCGCAGGTTAAGCCCAGGTGATGTTCCATAGCTATCTCAGCAGCCATCAGGGCTTGCTTTTGCGTGCCGCCCATCGCTTCCGTTAATGCCCCCGCAGCCATTGCCGATGAAACGCCAATCTCGGCCTGGCAGCCGCCCATTGCAGCCGAAATGGTTGCTCCCTTTTTAAAAATGCTCCCTATTTCAGAGGCGGTTAATAAAAACCGGATTACATTTTCTTCCGTATCCCCGTCGCAGAAAATAATATAGTATAGCAACACGGCAGGTACAACACCCGCAGCACCGTTAGTAGGCGCAGTTACCACTCGCCCGAATGAAGCGTTTTGCTCATTAATGGCAAGCGCGAAGCAGCTTACCCAGTCTAAAATGTAGTTAAAGCTATTCCCGCCTTCCCGTATGACTTGTATCCAGGTGGAGTAATCCCGATAGGTTCTCCCCTGCAATAATTTTTTATTCAGTGCAGCTGCGCGGCGTTTTACATTTAGTCCGCCAGGCAACATACCTCCTTCATGACAACCTTTATATACACACTCCTGCATTACCTGGTATATCCGCAAAATTCCTTTCCTCGTATCTTCTTCCGGCCGCCATGCCATTTCATTTTCCATCACCACTTCATATATGCTTAATCCCTTCATGCACCAATGCAACAGATCCGAGGCTGTATTAACCGGAAAAGGCAGTTGCACTGCATCTGTTCTCCCTGTTTGCTTTCCTTCCTGCTGCACAAACCCTCCGCCAACAGAATAATAAGTTTCGGCAATTTTGTTCCCGGTTTTAAGCGTTACTAAAAAGGTGAGGGCATTAGGATGAAATGGAAGTGCTTCCTTTGCCAGAAAAACAATATCCTCACCAGGATGGAACACAACACTTTGCTTTCCCTGTAACAATATGCTGTTATTAATAGCGATATTATTGATGCAGGCATGGATATTTTCCACGGCAAAGGTTTCGGGATCTTCGCCACACAGCCCCAGTTGAATGGCAATATCTGTACCATGGCCTTTGCCTGTTTTGGCCAGTGAACCGTATAGCAATACCTGTAACGATACCACTTCAATTAACAAATGCCGCTCTGCCAGTTGGGTGGTAAACAATTGTGCCGCCCGCCATGGACCCAGTGTGTGTGAACTGGAAGGACCCACACCTATTTTAAACATATCAAATACAGAAATGGCTTCGTGTGGCAATGGTATATGTTTCTATAAAGATAAAGGCTTTGAAGTATACGAATACCTCAAAGCCTCTAACAGAAAAACTTCGTTTTAACTACTGTACTTCTTCCAGTTCCAGGTTAAATACAAGGATCGAATTAGCCGGTATCACCACATTGCCATTTGCGTCCTTAGCATCTTTATCGCCATACCCCAGGCTGGGAGGTATAAACAGCTTTATTTTACCACCGGCTTTAATGTGTTTAAGACCCTTTTGCCAGCCGGCAATCAGTTCGCCCAGCCGGAAGGCTACCGGCGTTCCATTGCTTTTATCAAAAACCTGGTCGTTCGTTAATGAACCTGTATACTGTACGCTGATCACCGAACATACTTCAGGCGTTTTACCTGTTCCCGCATTTTCTATAATATAATACACGCCTGATGAGTCTTTTTGGGCGGTAATATTTTTAGCTGCCAGGTACATTTCAACCTGCTGCACTTCGCTACCAGGGGCTTTTACATTAAGTTCATTGTAAGGACAGCCTGTTTCCTTTTTCAAACATGATGCGAATACAAAAACAAGAGACAGCATAAAACCATAAAAAGAGATCTTTCTCATACTAATTTTCCTTTATACCCATGATATAAACACTTATCAAAACGTTGCATCTTCAACTGGCTTTAACATCTTTCCTTTCTTTATCTTTTAATTCAAGATAGTGTTGTTCGTTCATCTCCCATTTGTGCCGCCGGTTAAATATAGAAAAAAAAACAGCTATGGCAAGAACCGCTATAATCAATACAAGGGGATTAAATTGCGCATTACCTACCATAGTGGCTCTTTTGTTCCATCCCAACATATAATTTAAAAGTATAGGTAGTGCGAGCAGCAGTCCTAACGGAAGCCCAACCAGTAACTGGTAAAATATTTTCTTCTGCCTCTCCCGGTTTTGTTCCCAGTACGCTAAAAACGCCTTTTCTTCTTCACTTAACATGGTAAAAGATTGGATGCAAATATAAGTAAGCCTTTAAAGAAGAGTTGTGTCCTCTTTTTTCTATTTATTTACAGGCAAAAGGAGGTTAAAACTTGCAACTGGTTAGTTTTTAGATTTTTGTAACTTGTGCCCCTGATTCTGTGTTTTTATTCCTTTACTAAAAATAGCCAGCATTTTGAAGATAGCACATTTACTTGGACAATACCTGCTCCAAAATAAAAAAATGCAGTTACAGGGCATTGGTGAATTTGTATTGGATAATTTTTATGAAAACCCATTTGAAAATGAAAAAGGCAGGATCAGGCTACCCGGAAATACAGTACAATTTTCGCCTGATAAGAGGACAAAGGAAGATGAGGGGCTTATTGAATTTATTTCGCAACGCACAGGAAAAATAAGACCACTGGCTTCATCTGATCTTGAAGATTTCTTAAATATCGGTAAGCAATTATTAAATGTAAGCAAGCAGTTTTATATTGAAGGGCTTGGTACTTTGATTTTAAACGACAGCAGTAACTATGATTTTATCCAGGGAAATGAAGTGATGGTGGCTACGGTTCCTGAAGAAATCCACCCTAAAAAACGCTTTGCAAAGAGAGAAGAACACACCGATGACATGTCGTTTGAGGATGGATATCCGAAACCAGCCAAAACTTCGGCAAATGCGCTCCGGAAATCATTGATATTATTTGCACTGATATTGGGACTGGCTATAATAGGATGGATTGTGTATTATTTTTTTCAACAATGGCAGGTTAGTAAAAACGGGCAGGATAACACACTGGAAAATATTCAGCCTGTCATTCCTTCTCCGTCTCTGGCGCAGGATTCTTTAACAGCGGGAACAGACAGCTTAGCCACCGTTACACCAGCAAACACCAACGGCGATTATTCCTATAAAGTTATCATTGAAACCTCCAAACGCCAGAGAGCTTTGAACAGGCATAAAGAACTGCAAAAAATGGGGTACGATGTGCAACTCAGTACGGAAGATTCCATCACTTTTAAACTATACACAACAGTTATAGGCCCATTATCAGATACAAGCCGCAGCCGCGATTCAATTACCCGTTTTTTTGGAAGAAAGGCCAGGATTGAACTAAAATAAATACATGAAACGGATCTCGTTTGCATTGGGCTGCATATACGGATTGGTTGCTATAGCAGATATTTTTTTTGTTTTCAATGCATACGAACAGGAACGGCTTATCAGCAAACCATTATTGATGATTGTGCTGATGCTGATGTATGCGGCCGAAACCGGGATAAGAACAACCTTTTCAAAAATATTTTTGTGTGCATTATTGTTTTCCTGGGCCGGAGACCTGCTTTTGATGCTGGATGGATTTTTCGTTGCTGGTCTATCGGCTTTTCTGGCAGCACATGTATGTTATATCATTTATATACTTCTTATTAAATCCCGCACAAAAGGAGCGCTGCAATTTCAGCCCCTGTTTGGTATACCCATCCTGGCCTGGGGCATATTACTGACCGGCCTGCTTCTGCCCTTTTTAGATGCACTCAAAATTCCTGTAATTATTTACGCCATAGTGATCTGCAGCTTTTGGATGCTGACCCTTAACCTGTTTGGAAAAACAGATAAAAAAACAGCCGCTTTATTTTTTTGCGGGGCTGGCCAGTTTGTACTTTCCGATTCTGTATTAGCCGTAAACCAGTTTGTTTATCCCTTTAATATTCTGCCTCCTGTAATAATGCTCACGTATTGTTCGGCTCAATTGCTGCTGGTTTTAGGC
>CAMPJQ010000330.1 GCA_946886925.1 uncultured Terrimonas sp. | reverse complement strand
CCCTGGCTGCCGAACTTTATTCCGTCTATTACCCATCTTTCCTGTTCCGGCAGCCAGGGTTTACGCAAAGGAAAAGCCACATCAAGCCGCAATACAAGAAAGGATACATCAAAGCGTAAACCTGCGCCAGTACCTACACCGAGCTCTTTCATGAAGCTGCTGCTGAATTGGCTGCCTGGCTTATCAGCATTTTTACGGTACAGCCAGATATTGCCTGCATCTACAAAAATAGCTCCATGCACTATGCTGAATAATTTAGCTCTTAACTCTGTATTGAATTCCAGCTTAATATCGCCCGACTGATCAGGTATAAAATTAAGCGTATTCATATCTTTATAAGTGCCGGGCCCCAATGAACGGCTGCGAAATGCGCGGATGCTGTTGTTGCCACCCACAAAGAACTGTTTTATAAAAGGAAGCTCTGTTGAATTACCATAGGGATAACCAAATCCAACGATCAAACGGTTTGCCCATGTATTTTTTGACGAAAGCTTCACGTAATACCGCAGATCCGTTTCGAGCTTAACATACTGTGAAAACTGTGCGCCAAAAATGGTTTTGGGTTTTCCGTTCAGCGTATTGGCGCCGGTAACTAAACCGGCAATATTTCCTGAAAGATCGGCATTACCATTAAAATAAAATCCTTTTAAACCATTATTGCCTGTCAGTTCATTATAGTTATAATTGTAATTGGAACCAACGATGAACTGCTTTTCAATTGCTTTTTGCAGGGTGGGATTATTGAACGCATTGCTTTCGTATAAAGGAGTAACACGAATAGGTTGCACGTAATTAATTGAAATGGGGTTGAGCTGGTGTTCTTTATTAATTGTTTCCTTCCAGGCATAGCCGTATTCAGCCCTGAAAGAATTCATTGTATACAATTTTTCTTTCGTAAGAATATCATAGGCCAGTAGCATATTGGTTTTAGGCACAAAGCCACTGCGGGTATTCAAGGCAACAAAGGGAATGAGAAAGCGCGGAAAAGTCAATTTGGTTTCCAATCCCCCTCTATAGGTATTAAACCCTTTTAATTGTCCGCTGTACTGTATTTCAAAACCGGCAGTGGCATTTATGGAAAGCAATTCGCCACCCCTGAACGTATTGCGGTTGCGCCATCCTATAGTAATGCCGGAACCGGTAAGATTGTTCGATTTGGTATTGGCATTAATATCTGCGCGGAGTGATTTCCTGGGCAGGGAAGTGAGGTAGTAATAGGTATTGAGCTGGGCGGAATCAGAGTTTTCCACGGGCTCAAACCTGTTCTTTACAAACTTAAATACGCCCAGGTTTACTAACCTGCTGATGCTTTGATTGTGATCGGTACGGTTATACACATCGCCGGGGTTAAACTGCATTGACTGTGCAAACATTTTCGGCTTGTAAGTTTTGCGTTTGTCTACAACATAGTAACCTTTATAGTATTCAGCATCGCTTTTGAGCGTATCGGCTCTTTCTGCGCTTAACCTGTAACCCGGGAAAATATATACATCATTAATGATATACATCTGCCTTGCTCTTTGTGGTGTACCCGGCTTAATTTTTATATTTAAGTCTACAGTATTGTTACCAATTGTACTGTCGGCCCGGATGATAAGATAATCCGGATCGAAATAATAAAATCCCTTTTCCTTCAGATAATCGTCTATTCGTTCCCGTTCTGCTTTGATCGTTGCAAGATCAAAATAAGTACCGGCTTTAAGCAGGGTTTTGTCGGCAGATGCATTTATTGTTTTTTGTAAAACCGAACTATCCTGGTCAAACATTATATTATTAATGGCATAACGGTAGCCCGTTTGAACGGTATACACGGCTTTAACTTTTTTGTTTTTCAGTATAGAGTCGCCCAGCACGGCGGCCTTGAAATAGCCCCGGTTTTCCAATGTACTTTGTAAAACCTTTACATTCCACTCCAGGTTAAGCGCGCTGGACAGTACGGGAGGTTCACCTACTTTGTATTTCAGCCATCCCAGTATTGATTTCTCTTTTTTTGGATTGCCCGCCAGGTTGTACATCAGCAATTTAAAAGGAACGCCTAATATTTTTTTATTCGGTACAGGGCGGGTAAGTGATTCCAGTTCACTCCTGATGTTTTTCCGTTCTTTATTTCGCAGTGAAGGCCCCTCTATCTTTACATCGGCACCGGTGTATAACGCCTCGCCGGGCGGAAGTTTCCTGGTAGTACTGCAGGCTGCCAGCAAGCAAGCTAATGTGCATATTGAAACGATATGAGTGAACGCTTTCCGCATTTTATTTGTTCCCGGTATTGTTATTCGAAGATGGATTGTTTTTTTCTTCCTGCCGTTCGGCTCTTTTTCTTTCCCTGTCTTTTCTGCGTTGCTCAGGCGTTTTTCTTTTTCTGAAAATATCCCTGAAGCGGTTGTAGTCTACCGTAATAATAAAGCCTATGCCCGTCTCCACTATATAGCCGTCAATTACACCCTGGTAATCATTTTTCCGGTAGGCCCTCAGCATATACCTGCCATCCTCACTTAAGCGGTAATCCAGTGCTACATTGCCAGCGATATTGCTGGACTGCTGATTGGAGTTTTTGGGGCCTTCAATCTCAAAATTGCTGCCAACGGTAACGGTTAACCGATCATTCAATAATTTTTTAGACAGGCCCACATTCAGGTCAGTACGGCTTTGCCTTTCCCCGGTAGTATAGTCATCAGAGGCGGCAATGTCGAAATTCAGGTCAACACCCTTTACCAGGTCAGCCGCAAGCTGGTTGAGTTGTTCTGTCATCAGCTTGCTTACACTTTGCCTTACCAGTGTAGAGGCGCTGGTGCTTCCGCTGCTTCTGAAAGGGTCCTCGGCCACAAAACGATTCAGCAGCAATAATGAAAAAACCTGTTTGTTCATTTCGGCTTCTTCCTGCCGCAGGATTTCAAGTTTGGTTCTTACGTTGGCCAAAATGTCATTCGACACTCCGTAATTTTTGTTATCGGGAAGAATAATATCGAAGCTAATGGCGGGCTTCAGTAATTTACCCGTCATGGTAAGCATCACATCAAAAGGTAGTTTTTGAAGGTATGTATTTCTTTGGGCAGCGGTTATGTCCTCACCCAGTTGATTTTTCACCAGGTCTAATGGGGCTGTGCTGGCTGTGTATTTGGCGGTAATATCCACATTGGCATCTGTGGGTTCTCCTTCCCAGGTAATTTTGCTTCCTTTTACTATATCAAATTTGCGGTGCAGGAAGTTGAAGGTAAGATCATAACTGCCTTCTTCCATTTCATAAGTTCCGGCAAGCGATATTTTACCGCTGGGATCTACACCTGCACTCAGTTGCGCATCTCCCCTCACATTCAAAAAATCGCCATTGCCTTCATCAATGATCAGTGTAAAATCCGCTGCTTTATCTACTTCAATATTTACCGAAACGTCTATACCCTGTAATGACGATGTATTCAATGAATCATAAGAAGCCAGAAAAAGAGAATCATTTTGCGGTGCATCTTTATCAATAAAAACAACAATGCCTTCCCTGTCTGCCACTCCGGGTTCATTTTGGGGTAGCACGATGGTCATTTTTGTTTTTTCATTTACTTTGAGCCGCCCATCAATCACGGGTGCTGTCTCCGTTCCTTTTACAGTAAGGTTGGTATTAAAATACAATTGTCCATAGAATAATTTATTGTCTTTTTTAGTGCTGTTCAACGCCCTGAAATTATTCGCTCTTATTTTAAGGTCAAAATTGTAATTCAAAAAATTGCTGGTGGCGGCAGTGCCGTCAAGCATCAGCGCATTGCTGGCTGAATCCCTGATCTCGAAGCGGTCAAAAACAATGCCCTGGCTGTTTACCGATAATTTTTCCTGGTCAATGGCGAATATATTATTCAGCATGCTCAGGTTGAATACTGTTTTGTTGAAAAGCAATTCGCCATTTACAGAAGGCTGATCAGTTGTACCCGTAATCTTAAATGCCCCGTTCACAAAACCAGAAGCATCGCGCAATGCTCCTGCCGAAAATGCCTGTGCGGTAGTAAGAGGTAGCTTGCGTATGTCGAGGTTAAGATCAACAGCCTTATTGTTAGCATAATAATTGCCGCTGAGTTGCACGTCATTGTCGTTGCCGGTTATGGTTACATCTGCATTGTAGGTATCTGCTACTTTATTGTTGACCAGCATTTTTACATTTCCTACCGTGTCTTCCTTTATGCTCAGTTCATCTATAGAAAGATCGCCAACAAAAACAGGTTGCTGTGTGAGATTGCTAACGGTAATTGTACCATTCAGTGTGCCATCAGCCAAAGTTGAATCAGGTTGCACAAAGCCGGTGAGGGTGGCAATGCTAAAATTTGAAAAACCTATTTTCATAGGGGCATTTGCTGCTTTGGAAATGCTATTGATGCTCAATTCCTGTTTTTCCTGGTTTAAAACAAAATGATCCGCATGCACGCCGTCTTTGGAGATAATAATTTTATTATCTGCTGATA
>CAMPJQ010000329.1 GCA_946886925.1 uncultured Terrimonas sp. | reverse complement strand
TTCACCTCCTCAATCGTATGATTCAACCTGCTTTTTTCGGCGGCAAAAGCCATCAGGTGACTCACTACAGACACATCAATGGTGGAAGAAAGGATTTGCGGATCGTGATGCCCTACAGCCTGTACCCAGTCCTGTACAAGGCGATGGTCGCCACCGCCATGGAAATCGGTTTTTAAGCTCCAGGTGGTTTTTTGCCCGGTTCTGAAATCGGTAATGGTATAGGCTTCCATATCTCCAACAATATCGCCTTTGGTACCCATTATACGGGTACTTCTGCCTTCATAGGACGTAAGCCCTTCCATAGAAAAAGCCGCGGTAATATTTTTTCCAAAACGCATATTAACCGTTAAATGATCGGGCTGGTCATTATCCATCCGGTATACACAACGACCGTAATCGGTTGTTTTTAATTTTTTCAGAATAATATAATCCCAGTTGCGGCGCTGTTCGGGCAAATCAAAAACATACAATCGCTTTCTGTCGCGGTAATATATCTGTAAGGCAGAAAAGGGACAGGTATCTTCCACAGCGCAATTATCTGTGCATCTTTCGGTGCTGCCCGCGGGCGCATTTTCTTTCGTAAACAGCCGCAATCCTCCAAAACACTGTACATCTTCAATGGGCTCATTAATAAGCCATCGCAAAATATCAGTGTCGTGGCAGGATTTTGCCAGTATAATGGGGGAAGACCTGGTGCTGTTGTGCCAGTTACCACGTACATAAGAGTGCGCCATATGATCGAAGCCGATGGGTTCCACATGTTGCACGCTTACAATATCGCCGATGGTATCGGAAGTAATAATTTCTTTAAGCTGTTTGAAGTAAGGAGAATATCTTAATACATGGCATACGCCTACGATTCTGCCCGTTGCTTTGGCCTTTTCGTGTATCAGCCTGCAGTCTTCTTCCGTAAGGGCAATGGGTTTTTCCAGCAATACATCGTAACCTGCGTCTAAGGCACGCAGACAGGGACCTGTGTGTAGAGCATCAGGCGTTGCAATAATTACCGCGTCTGCAAATTTCTCTCTTGCAAAAACAGCTTCCCAGTTGTAAAATCGGTTTATTGCCGGTATATTGTGCTTGCGCGCAAATCTTCCGTTACGCACGGCATTTTGGTCGGCAACACCGGTTATGTTTAATTCATTGGGATGAATGAGCGCATAATCTGCATATATGTTTCCCCTGTTTCCCGCTCCAATCAAAATAGCAGATACAGGTTTACTGAGCGGACGGTGTAAAGGATTTTTATAAACATCCTGTTTCAATCCTAATAAGGCTGCGATTTCTTTCCAGGTAAGGATAATGGATTCTGTTGCCTGATTAAATGTATCTACCGCTATGTTCCTGAATGAAAAATTTCTTAAAGGCATGAATGTAATTTTATATTCATCAACTGTATATATCCTTCTGTAAATTTAAAGATCATATACCAAACAGCAAGTCGAAGCATTATATTGGCATTCTGAAAAAATTGCTTACCTTAATTTCAATTTATAAAAATAAAAATAATGCCATCAAGAAGAATTTTCATTCAAACATCTCCGATTGCCTTGTCTGCCTCTTCCTTCCTGCCATTTTCCGGTGCAGCAAATACTATGCAGAATAAGCCGATGATGAAAAAAGAATTTTTACAAACAGGCATTGCAGGTTATTCTTTTGTTAATTACAATATTGATCAGGCCATTGCCATAATGAACCGGGTGGGAATAACCAATCTCTCTGTTAAAGACTTTCATCTCCCGCTAAACAGTTCGCAGGAAACGATTGATGAAGTACTGAACAAATTTAAAAACGGCGGAATACAAGTATATACAGTTGGTGTTATTTACATGAAAACGGAAGCAGAGGTTGACCGTGCATTTGATTATGCAAAGCGGGTTGGCGTAAACCTGATCATTGGCGTTCCGGGCTATGATTTACTGCAGTATACAGAAAAAAAAGTAAAGGAATACAACATCAGGATGGCTATTCACAATCACGGACCCGAAGACAAATTGTATCCTGCGCCCAAAGATGTGTATGACCGCATCAGCAAAATGGATGAGCGTATGGGCCTCTGTTTGGATATAGGACATGCATTTCGTGCAGGAGCGAAACCTGAAAAGGCAGTTATTGATTATGCACCAAGAATTTTTGATCTGCACATTAAAGATGTTACCGCTGCAAAAGCGGACGGCAAAGCAATAGAATTGGGAAGGGGTGCAATAGATTTTGTTGCATTGATACAGGCATTGCGCCAAATAAAATTCAAAGGGGTATGCAGCATAGAGTTTGAAAAAGATATGAAAGACGCTTTACCCGGAATTGCTGAATCGGCAGGGTATTTAAGAGGTGTAATGAGCTGAGAACACGCAGATCAGTTTACTTTCAATTTATTCACAAGGTTAATATACTCCTGCATTGCAGCTTCCTTTGCTTTTCCTTTTATACCCAGCCATGCTTCGTACTTGGCTTTAGCAACAAAATCGAAAGCATTCAACGGAGGGTCTGTTGTATTATCGCCTTCAGTTGATTGTTTATACAAAGAATAGAGTTGAAGCAACGTGTCGTTACTTGGTTTTTCCGGCAACATTTTGCTTTCTGCAGCAGCCTGCTCAAATTGTTGTTTCAATTCCATATGTTCGTAATTTTGTGTGAAAATAGCAAGTCTTGTTCATAACAAAGCACCTGGTTCACATATTTATTTACCCTGAACGTTTCACATATGAACTTTTTTGAAACCCTATACAATGAGGTCATTGGTTTTTTTGGAATTGGTTCTCTTGTCAACATGTTCAAATCCGGCGATTACAGCCAGTTGCTCACGCTCAAAGGAATTATCGGCGCCATCTCTCCCTTCATCCCATTACTGCTTATTATTGAGATCACCAGGAGTGTGGCATATAAAAAATTTAAAGTAGAAGATTATAAAGTACCCTTTTTCATTTATGTTTTTAACCGTTTTGTATCACGCTTTATATCCATAGCTGCCGTTGCCTTTTGCATTGGACTGTTTGAAAAATATGCCATCTTTAAAACATCTTTTACATGGTACTGGCTGATTTATGGATATATAATATGGGAATTTTCACATTTCATTTATCATTATCTCGCACATAAGGTGAGGATATTGTGGTGTTTGCATTCCACGCACCATGCTCCTCAAACCATGAATCTGTCGGTTACATATACCCATTTTTTCCTGGAAGCTCCTTATGCTGATGTAATTCGAACTACAATCTGTATTCTTGCAGGAGTTAACCCGCCATTGCTTTTCTTTATCATGTTCATTGACGGCACATGGGGTGCATTTATTCATGTAGGCGAAAACATTATGAAAGACGGCCGAATGGGCTTTTTGAACAGGATTATTCTTACGCCATCGCACCATCGGGTACACCACGCCAGGAACCCGCTCTACATGGATACCAATTTCTGTAACCTGCTGAATATCTGGGACAGGGCTTTTGGCACACTGGAAGATGAGCGTAAAGACATGCCACCCGAATACGGCATTACGCGTACCATGAACGCCAACAGCTTTATAGATGTAAACTTTGGAGAATTTGGGGTTTTGTGGAAGGATATTCGCCGCGCACCCGGTTTCAAAAATAAATTATTGTATTTAATTATGCCCCCGGGCTGGAGCCATACCGGCGAACACAAAACAGCAAAAACGGTAAAACAGCAATATCTCCAAAATGCGCATGATCCTTCAATAAAATAACCGTTTATTGGCCTGGATTGCCGGTGCAGCGATGCCTCACTGCCTTTCGCGACTATACATGCAGATATTCGTTTAAGGCAGATACGGCATTGTTTAGTTGTGTTTTTATTGGGAAAATGTTCCCAAACTCCCACTTTAAATTGATGTCCAAATCACTTACCTTTGCCCGTTCAAAAAAACAAAAAGGAGTTCCTCTTTAAGGGAGCAGGATACATGAAGCATATTCGGAATTTTTGTATAATAGCACATATTGACCATGGTAAAAGTACCCTGGCCGACCGCCTTTTGCAGGTTACCCATACCATCAGCGACCGCGATATGATGGACCAGGTTTTAGATAATATGGACCTGGAACGGGAAAAAGGGATTACCATTAAAAGCCATGCTATCCAGATTGATTATAAACATCCTAACGGCGAACAGTATACGCTAAACCTCATTGATACACCCGGGCATGTCGACTTCAGTTATGAAGTAAGCCGTGCACTGGCAGCCTGTGAAGGCGCTTTGCTTTTGGTAGACGCAACGCAGGGCATACAGGCCCAAACCATCAGCAACCTTTATCTTGCCATTGATAATGACCTGGAGATCATTCCTGTTATTAATAAAATAGACATGGATGGCGCCATGATCGAAGAAGTAAAAGACCAGATCATTGAACTGATTGGCTGTAAACCAGAGGAAATCCTGCTGGCAAGCGGTCGCACCGGCATAGGCGTGGATGGTGTTCTGGATGCTATCGTAAACAG
>CAMPJQ010000328.1 GCA_946886925.1 uncultured Terrimonas sp. | reverse complement strand
TTATTATACTGTTTCGAAAACATTGTTTTCTTTTTCCTAATACTTTGAAAATATTGTATACATGATGAAGCTGTCTTTTATTTTTCGGTTGCTTTCAGCATTGGGTTTTCTATGTTTATCTTATTACACAAAAGCCCAGGCCACATTTGAAACTTCCACTCTTCGTATAGAGATTAACGCAAAAGGACATCTTGCAAGCTTGCAGGATAAAACCGGCAGGGAATATTTTGCAGCAGGGCAACCGGCCCCATTATTGGCCGTCCAGGTCAACGGAAAATTATTATCGCCCGGGCGTATGGTATGGCAAAAGCGTTCATCATCTATACAGTTGTATTATCCCACATGGAAAGGCAGTGTAATTATCCGGGTTGTAAATAAGAAAGACTATGTTACGTTTGAGTTGCAGAAAATACAGGAAAATCAGTCGGTTGAATTAGTAGTATGGGGACCATATCCTACCATCATTCATAAAAGAATAGGAGAAACCGTAGGTACAGTATGGGATGAAAAATTTGGCATTGGATTGCAGGCACTCAATATTAAAACATTGGGTGGCTATCCCTCCACTGAAGATGATATAGATCCTTCGTTTGATATTTTTAATTATGAAGGAAGCCTGGTGGATATTCCGGGAGATCAGAAAGCTTTATTCAGAGGACAAACGGCTAAACAAACCGATTATGGAAGCGTGATCCAGGCATATTGCCGTAACCGGAATGTAAGCAGGATTATCAGTAACTGGGGGCACGATAAATATATAGCGCCTGCATACACACAGGATGGAGGCGTTACAGGATCTAAAATAGCTTTATGGGGCGCTCCACAGGAAATGCTGTTGTCTGTAATTGAAAAAATTGAATTGCAGGAAAAACTCCCGCATCCAACCATTGATGGCATCTGGGCCAAAAGATCTCCACTTGCCACATCCTCTTATTTTATAATGAGTTTTGGAGAAAAAAATATCCAGGAGGCGCTGGATCTTACTAAAAAGGCAGGATTAAAATATTTATATCATCCCGGACCTTTTGATACATGGGGACATTTTAAATTGAATAAAACAGCTTTTCCTGATAACTGGCAGAGCATGAAACGTTGCGTTGAAACAGCAGCTCAGCAGAAAGTAGACCTTGGTGTACACACCCTGTCTGCATTCATTACTACCAACGATCCATTTGTAACACCTGTACCGGATAAGCGACTTGCGAAAGTTGGCAGCAGCACAATTACAGGCGATATAGACGATAAGGCTGTCACTATACCCATTGCATCGCCTGATTTTTTTAACCAGATGAAAAACAACAATCTTAAAACAGTGATGATAGGTACCGAACTTATCCGTTATCGTGCTGTAACAGATAAGGAACCCTGGCTGTTGGTAGATTGTGTAAGGGGTGCTTTTAATACGCATATAAAGAAACATGAGAAAGGAGATACTATCGCCAAACTGATGGATCACGGCTACAAAGTTTTTCTGCCGGATATGAGTTTGCAGAATGAGATTGCTACAAATATTGCCAGCCTGTTTAATGAAACCGGGCTGCGTCAAATATCTTTTGATGGATTGGAAGGGAGCTGGTCTACCGGAATGGGTCAATACGCTACACAGCTATTTGTAAAGAAATGGTACGATCTGCTTAAACCTGAGCTGCAGGGACACGTAATCAACGATGCCAGTGGTCCTGGTCATTATTTTTGGCATATTTTCACCAGGATGAACTGGGGCGAGCCATGGTACGCAGGTTTTAGAGAAAGCCAAACGCAATACCGGCTTAAAAACCAGGACTATTATTACCGCAACTTTATCCCGCGAATGCTGGGCTGGTTTAAACTTGATCCCACTACCGGTATGGAAGACCTGGAATGGCTATTGGCAAGGTCTGCTGGTTTTGATGCAGGATTCGCGTTGTCTACCAGTATAGAAAATATTAAAAAGAATGGGTTGGGGGAAAGGCTGTTGAGTACAATAAAGGAATGGGAAAAGGCCCGGCTGTCAGGCGCATTTAAAGAATCACAAAAGGAAGCATTGCGTGATATTAAAAAAGAATTTCACCTGCAAAAGATCAATGACAATACCTGGAACCTGCTACCGGTACAAACTGCTATACTCCTGCATAAACAAAAAATTAAGCAGCCCGGAGAACCGGTATATTCAGCACTTTCATTTGAGAATCCGTATAAGGAGCAGCCATTGCAATTTGTGATACAGCTCCATTCAGAAGGCAGTACACCTGCTGTGTGGGAAACTCCTGTAATTGAACTTAATAATTATGCGAAACTGGAGATACCCTTTTCCGTTAGTAAGGGACAGATACTTGTCAGCGATGGTAAAAATATGCGTTTGCTGGATCAGCACTGGAATCTCATAAAAGAAGCAGCCATAAAAACTATTCCCACACTTGGTAATGGCATTAATAACATCATGGTTGATGGTGTAGTGTCCGGAGAAAATTCACCTGAGGTAAAAATAGAAATAAGGGCAATTGGTGATGGTGAACAGATCAGCTCAAAATCGAAATAAAAATATGAATAAGCCTAAGAAAATATTGTGTTCAATGCATGTGCGTTTAAGCTTATTATTTGTTTTTATTATAGTGGTCGGTAGTCTGGAACAAGGATGGTCGCAGGTTACTTTTCAGTCGCTGCTGCATGAAATGGCAGACAGGAAACAGCTTGCGCAATTTCCTCAGCCTGCGTATCAGTCTATGCAGGCGAGTAGCTACAACCGTGAGTCAAAAGTAAAAGATGCAGCAGGATGGTTTGCAGATAGTGATGGTATTGGTTTTATCCGGAAAGAAAAGAACAACGGGCAGGAAGAATGGGTAGTAATGGAACATGAAGGTGCAGGGGCAATTAGCAGGATGTGGGCTCCTTATTTTTACTATGGTGGGTTAGACGATTTGGAGGGACCGGATATTAATATTTATGTTGACGGGAATGCGCAACCCGTTATTAGTGAAAATTATTTTAAACTAATCACAGGCAAAGGCTCCATTCCTCCGCCATTTGCGCAAAAAACTGCCAGGGCCGGAGATTGCTACCTGCCCATTCCTTTTGCAAAGAATTGTAAGATCACCTTTAATAAAAAGCCATTTTATCATATTATCAATTACAGGGCTTATCCGCCAGGAACAATTGTTGAAACCTTTACACCAGGTAAATTACGTATGTCCCTTCCTGTTATGGACTCGGTTAGCCGGTCTCTGCATGCTGTTTACATCACTGAAGAAACGGCGGCTGTAAATGCCCGGGGAAAAATAGTACCGGGTAAAGCGCTGCAACTTGATATTAATAAGATGGCATCTGTGCGGCAACTGGAAATAACATTTGATCCCGAACAGTTCAAAATGCACCCGGAACTTTTACGCTCTGTAGTATTGGTTGCTTCTTTTGATGGCGAAGAAACAATCTGGACGCCGCTGGGGGACTTTTTTGGCAGTGCAAATGCGGTTAACCCTTTTCAAACATTTACAAGAACAGTATCTGCACTGGGGCAAATGATCTGCACGTGGGAAATGCCATTCCGGTCTTCCGCCCGTTTTTATCTTAAAAATATGGGTAAGACCGGGTTTGATGTGGAAAAATTTGAGATAAGGTACGGTGATTGGAAATGGGATGACCGTTCCATGCATTTTCATGCAAGTTGGCGTAATAATGAACTGGTGCAGGGCAATGTATTTAAAGATTGGAATTTTATTGATATTAAAGGGAAGGGTGTTGTTGTGGGTGATGCATTAACTGTATTGAACCCCGATGAAGGGTGGTGGGGAGAAGGAGATGAAAAGATTTACATTGATAATGATTGGGATAAAAAATTTCCCGGTCATTTTGGTACAGGCACTGAAGATTATTATGGATGGGCCGGTGGTGAAAATCCCGGGAAAGACGATGTGTTTTCCCATCCCTACCTGGCCAATATAGCAGTAGGTACTGCTACAGCAGGAAGAAGGGGCGCTAAAGGATTTAATATTTGTACAAGGGTAAGAGCCTTAGATGCAATACCCTTTACCAAACGACTGGTTTTTGATATGGAGGCATCGCCCGGAACGCAGATACGCAATCCATGGGATATCCTGGATTATTCTGCTGTTGTTTTCTGGTATGCATATCCGGGCGCAGTGAGCAACAGGCAGCCAATGCCGGATGATGTATCCAAAACCCTGACCACACTTCAGGAAATAGACAGCATGGCAATAAAAATAAAAGCGAATCAAAACAGGTATTAGTTTTAAACAGGTGCAGACTGTTTTAGGATGATCGTGCCGGCACAATATTGTTAAAGCATAAGTGTAATTTGATTGTAACTCATTGACTGGATACATATCGTTTATATAAAACATGTAACCGCTGCATAAGAAATAATTGAAATTAATTTTATGATGCACTAGGGGACACTTAAGTTTTTTGTGTCCTCATAGAATAATCCATATGACAATACGTGCTATCGTTTATAATGAATCTGTGCTAACGATAAA
>CAMPJQ010000327.1 GCA_946886925.1 uncultured Terrimonas sp. | reverse complement strand
TTCACGCACAAAAAATGAATATCAAAGTATTGGGCACAGCCTTTAACGTAAAATCATATCCCGGGGATAAGAGCTCGGAGACCAGCCTGATACGCGGTTCCATAGAAGTAACGATGAATGATCGCCCCCACGAAAAAATAATACTTCGCCCTTCTGAAAAGCTGGTGGTGATGAACGATGAGCAAACAAAAAAAGATGCAGTTGAAAAAAAAACAAACACCCCTTCTTCGGTAGTTATAGGTAAAATTAATTATGCCCCGGCGGACAGTGCCGTTATTGAAACTTCATGGATTGATAACCGGCTGATTTTCCGGAACAAAATATTTGCTGAACTGGCTGTGGAACTGGAACGTAAATATGGAATGGCGTTCAGGTTTGAGGATGAAAACACCAAACAACTGATGTTTGATGTGAATTTTAAAAATGAAACCATTTACCAGGCATTGGATGCTTTGCAATTGGCTAATCCTTTTCATTACAGTGTAAACAATGAAATGATAACAATAACCAAATAATACAATAGCCGGCGTATGAATATCTATAATACTTCTTAGCTGCAGAAAAACGGGAAATGTTGGAGCATTTCCCGGTACGGTTACAAACTTGTCTTACGGCTGAAAACGAAAGGCGCAAGTTTATTTTATAACCTTTAATGATAAAAATATGAAAAAAAACCGGCTCTGTAATAGGAGCAAATTGCCGGCTGTTTATATAAAAGTATTGATGATTATGAAACTTACCGTTTTATTGATATTTCTGGGTGTTTGCCAGGCAATGGCTAATGTAAACGGCCAGGGAAAGGTTACGCTGAACCTGAAGCAGGTGGCGATCAATAAAGCCTTCAATTCTATTGAAAAACAAGGCTATTACCGTTTTGTTTTTAATAGCAATCTCAAAGATCTCAAACAAAAAGTTTCCATTAATGTGGAGGAGGCGTCTATAAATGATGTGCTCAATAGCATTTTATCGGGAACGCAACTTACCTATCAGTTGCTGCAGGATAATCTTATTGTAGTTCGTTTACAGGATCAGCAGTTTGAACAAACGGCGCGGGATAAAACCATAACCGGTAAGGTTACGGATGAAAATGATCAGCCGATGCAGGGAGTTTCTGTTACAATCAAAGGAGCTTCCACAGGCGTAACCACCGATTTGGAAGGCAATTATACCATCACAGTTCCCGACAACGGCATACTGGTGTTTTCTTTTGTGGGATTCGAGGACCAGGAAATCGCAGTTGGCGATCAAACAACGATTAATGTTGTCCTCACAGCCGCTTCCAGCCAGCAACTGGGAGAAGTAGTGGTGATTGGATATGGTACCGCAAACAAACGCGATTTAACAGGATCAATTGCCACCGTAAAAGCCAAAGAAATTGCTGATAAACCGGCCGCCAATCCTATGAACCTGCTTCAGGGAAAAGTGTCCGGGCTGTCAGTGGTAGCATCCGGACGACCAGGGGTGGAACCGGACATAAGGATAAGGGGAACCAACAGTATAAATGGCGCCAAGCCAGTTTATATAGTAGATGGTATCCTCAATGATAATATTAATTTTTTGAACGCGGCGGATATAGAGTCTATTGAAGTATTAAAAGACCCTTCTTCATTAGCAATTTTTGGGGTGAGGGGCGCCAATGGTGCTATAGCCATTACCACCAAAAAGGCAAAAGCAGGGCAGTTAATGGTGAATTTCAATACATCATTTGGCGTTAAACGTGTTCAGGACAGGATAAAACTGACCAATGGCCCTGAGTTTAAGATACTTTATGATGAGCAGATGGCCAATATGGGTTCAGCTTTCGACGACCAGTATTTTAAAGCCAACACCGACTGGCAGGATGAAATATTTCAAAATGCTTTTTTGAATTATAACAATATCAGCGTTACCGGCGCCACCGAAAAGAACAGGTTCTATTTAGGGCTTGGTTATATTAATGAGGAAGGTTTAATTAAACACGAAGAGTATAAAAAATATACGATCAACTTCAGTGATGAGCTAAGGGTTTCAAAAGCATTAAAGTTTGGGATTACTTTCAATGGCTACTATGCCGATCTTCCTGTTGAAAGGCAGGTGGGATCCGCTATACGCGCCGCGCCAATTGCCCCGGTTTATGATCCGAATGGTTCAGGATTGTTACATACTATGCCCTCTTTCCAAAGGGCCCAGGTATTTAATCCGCTGGTAGCCATCGAAGAGGGAAAATTTACGGCAATACGCAACGAATACCGGGC
Source organism: uncultured Terrimonas sp. (assembly GCA_946886925.1). The sequence goes on along the minus strand of CAMPJQ010000327.1, from coordinate 2,261 downwards.
TGTTGGAAGCATTTACGGCGAACTGGATTTTCTAAAGGATTTTACATTCAGAGCGCAGTTGTTTGCTGATTATGGGTTCAATACCACCCGTTCTTACAACCCTATTATAGTAGTATACAACCCTGAGATTGTGGGCGACAATAAAAGAGATTCTTCCAACAGGCAAACATCTGTAGCTCAAAGTCAGAATATTTACCCTAAAACGCAGATGGATTACCTGCTTACCTATAAGAAAAAAATTGGCGATCATGATCTTACCGTGTTGGGTGGTATCACCACTTATTTCAGCGGTTTTGAATCAACCAATTCTTCCGTACAGCAGGGAACTGCGGATGTTATTCCCAATGATCCGCGGTTCTGGTATGTAGATGCTGTGGGTACAGCGTCTACAAAGCAAGGTTCGGGCAGCGCCTGGGAGGATGCATCCATCTCCTACCTGGCGCGGGCACTTTATAGTTTTAACCGAAAGTACCTTGTTAATGCCTCCTTCCGCCGCGATGGCAGCAGCCAGTTTTATAAAATAGCCAATCAATGGAAAAATTTTGGTGCGGTAGGTGTGGGCTGGGTTGTAAGTGAAGAAGACTTCTTTGCCGGTCAGGACTTTTTCGACTATCTCAAACTTAAAGGCTCATGGGGTGTTTTGGGAAGCAAGAACATTCCTGAAGACTACAGGTATCCTGCTTATCCTACACTAACAAACGCGAATGCGGGCGTATTCGGCAATAATGTTATTAATGCTTTGCAACCGCAATATATCACAGATGAAAGTTTAAACTGGGAAGTTATAACTTCTTACGAAGCAGGGGTTGAATTAAATATTCTTGATAATGATTTACACCTTGAGGCCACTTACTACAACAAGCGTACAAAAGATGTGATCACTTTAATTGATCAGGGCGCGGGTTTGCTTCCCTTACTTGCAAATGTTGGAACAATTGAAAACAAAGGATTCGAGTTTTCGGCCAGCTGGAACAAGGAGATTGCCAAAGACTTAACCCTTTCCGTTTCCGGCAACCTCACCACTATCAACAATAAAGTGATAAAGCTTAATAAGGAAGGCTTTGAAATCTTTAACGGTGCAGCAAGAACCACAGCAGGATTTCCCATCGGTTATTTTTATGGTTATGTTCACGATGGCATCTATCAAACCAACCAGGAGATTGTTAAAAGTCCTACACCGCTCGGAACAGCGAGTCCGGGCGATATAAAATACAAGGATGTAAATGGTGATGGGAAAATAACGCCTGACGACAGAACCAAAATAGGCAACCCCACACCTGATTTCATGTATGGCGGATCCATTTCTTTAACCTACAAAGGGTTTGATCTGGGCCTGGATGTGCAGGGTGTTTATGGCAATGAAATTTACAGGGCATGGAACCAGGGCACTTTTGCCGATTTTAATTATCTCGTGGAGAGAATGGACAGGTGGAATGGCGTGAGCACTTCCAACTGGGAGCCTATACTGCATACCGGAAGAGGAAATAATTACCAAAACTCAAGTTACTGGATTGAAGACGGGAGCTTTTTCAGGATCAGAAATGTGCAATTGGGATACACGTTCAGTCAGAACCTTCTCAGCAGGGCAAAGATCAAATCGCTGCGTATCTATATCAATGCGCAGAACCCCGGAACCTTTGCCAATAATACGGGCTATACCCCCGAAATTGGCGGCTCTGCCACGGGTTTTGGAATTGACAATGGCACTTATCCTGTTCCCGCAATCTATTCGGCAGGGTTAAACCTCAACTTTTAAATCATGATTTGCATGAAAAAAATATTAAATAAAAAATGGAGGTGGCTACCAATGCTGCTGGCAGTAATAATAGTCACGATCGGTTCCTGTAAGAAGAATTTTCTTGACAGAAAGCCGTTAGGCAGATACACCGATGAAGATGTAGCCAAAGGGTCATTTGACGGCAAAGTTTTTGGCGCTTATGCCGTGCTCCGAAATGGTGGGTTTAACAACCATGAATACCTCGGTGTTCAAAGCTACCGGGCAGATGAATCTGAAAAAGGCAGTTCGGTTTCGGATGGCGCGGCAACGGGCCTGATGTATGATGATTTTGAATACAACGCGAGTGGCGGAGGAATACAGGGATATTGGAGCGATCATTACCTGGCAATCAATGCGGCAAACGATATTATTCATATTATTGATTCGCTTGGCGCCACCGATGAACCTACTTTGATCAACAAAGCGGAGGCAAAATTCATCAGGGCGTTTTCTTATTTTGACCTGGTACGGGCTTTTGGTTCCG
>CAMPJQ010000326.1 GCA_946886925.1 uncultured Terrimonas sp. | reverse complement strand
TTAAAGTATAATAATCCCTGATTGTATGACCATAACTCCTTCTCCCCGGTTTTTAGCCCTTGATGTTTTAAGAGGCATGACCATTTGTTTCATGATCATTGTAAATACGCCCGGAAGCGGCGCCGAACCATTTGCTCCTTTATTGCATGCCTCATGGCACGGGTTTACACCCACCGACCTGGTATTTCCCACTTTTATGTTTGTTGTGGGCAATGCCATGAGCTTTTCCATGCCTAAGTACAGGCAATTGGGAACAAGCAGCGTGCTGGGAAAAATATTTAAACGCACGCTTATTATTTTTCTATTGGGCTATCTCATGTACTGGTTTCCTTTTTTCAGGGAAGCACAGGGAGGTGGGTACGAGCTTTCGCCCATCAGTCATACCCGTATTTTGGGTGTATTGCAACGTATAGCCCTTGCCTATTGTGCGGCGGGTTTAATGATCCATTTTTTATCCAAAAAAACGGTGTGGGCTTTAAGCGTTGTTTTTTTGCTGGGATACTGGCTGATATTGTATGTTGGCGGAGATTATAGCATGACGGGCAATGCGGGGCATAAATTAGATGTAATACTGTTTGGAGAAAACCATTTGTACCATGGTGAGGGAGTAGCGTTTGATCCCGAAGGGCTGTTGAGTACTTTACCATCCATTGTAAACGTAATCGCCGGTTATTATGCCGGTATATTCATTCAGCAAAAGGGAAAGAGTTTTGAAACGGTGGCTAAACTGATGATTGCCGGTTTTGGACTGCTTTGTATCGCTTATTTCTGGGACTTTGTATTTCCCATCAATAAAAAGCTTTGGACCAGCACTTTTGTTTTGTATACTGTAGGGCTTGATCTTGCTATTTTGGGCATACTTATTTTTATTGTAGAAATAAAAGCAATAACAAAAGGAACTTATTTTTTCCAGGTTTTTGGCAGAAACCCATTGTTCATCTATATATTATCAGAAATATTGTACGTTGTGTTTTATATGATCAAAACAGGGCCCGAAACGCCGTTGTTTGTGGGTATCAATAATTCCATCTTTCAAAAATTGCTTCCCGGAGCCTGGGGTTCATTGGCCTTTGCACTGTGCTTTATGCTCCTGTGCTGGTTAGTGGGCTACTGGATGGACAGGAAAAAGATTTACGTAAGGGTGTAAGTGGGGGGTGAATAGTGAGTGGTAAGTAGTAAGTGGTCAGTGAGAAAGTTTCCGGGGTAATATTCATTATTCCGGGACTGAATAAATACTTTTAGCATTAATCCGGCGACCTGTTTCCCAGGAACAATACCTTTGCACAAATCCGCAGCTATGCCATTTAGTTTTAATGAACTGGTAACGGTTATATTTACCCTTTTCGCGGTGATTGATATTATAGGGTCGGTGCCAATACTGATTTCAATCAAGCAAAAAATGGGTGGCATAAACGAATTCAGGGCCACACTTATTTCAGGCATACTAATGATCTTATTTTTATTTGCGGGAGAGGAATTTCTGCAAATTCTGGGGTTAGACATTAAAACATTTGCCGTAGCCGGTTCGGTGGTAATATTTATACTGGGGTTGGAGATGGTGCTGGGACTGGAATTTTTTAAAAGTGAAAAAGATATAAAAGCGGCTACACTGGTACCTATTGCTTTCCCGCTCATAGCAGGTTCCGGAACCCTTACTACCATTGTGTCGCTTAAGGCTAATTTTCATGATCTTACCATATTCCTGGGTATTTTTATCAACCTTATTGTTATTTATGTAGTATTGCGGTCTTTGAATTTCATAGCCCGTTTGCTGGGTAGTGCGGGATTAATTGCGGTGCGTAAGTTTTTTGGTGTAATTTTGCTCGCCATTGCCGTAAAAATATTCGCGGAAAATGCGCATGGGTTGATTAAATAATTTGAAAGTGTGGGAGAGGTGAAAATGTGATAAATGAAATGCACCTGTGACTTCTGATAAAAGTTCTTTGGTAATAATTTATGAGATAGGAGAAAGCTACATTTCCATATTTTCAAATTCTCACATTTGTCTTGGCCTCGTAGTACAATGGATAGTATAAGAGTTTCCGAAGCTCCAGATACAGGTTCGATTCCTGTCGAGGCTACTACTGCTTTTCCTATGTTTTAAAAAGCACCAATCACAATTATTATTACAAGGGTCATTGCCGGGATCTTGAAACAAGGCTGCGCCAGCACAATTCGGGAATGACGGAATCAATCCGGCCTTATATTCCCTTCATCTTAATCTATTTTGAAACGGAACAGGAAGCAATAGAAAGAGAAAAATATTTCAAATCTGCTGCCGGAAGAAGATATTGATGGCAAATTCGAACGCCGACTGTTTGCGCTGGTGAAACTTCGCTCTGAATACGTTCCGGTTCAGTGCGGTCATTTGAATAAGTCCTCCATCTTTACTTCCGACACTATATCCCCGGTATAATACATATTCTGCTTCGTTCCATAGGTCGTGATCATCGTAGGAAAGATCGTCTTCTTCGTTTTTGTTTGTGCCCGGAAAACCTTCACCTTGCTGTTTAGTTCATCCGCGTATTTTTTGTCAATGGTAAATTCTCCATTTGCAAATTTCATCTCACATACATTGATACTGTGATCAGCCCGGTTTAGCAGCAGATCGATCTGTGCTCCCCTTTCCCCTTTTTTAGGTATATATCGCCAGCCCGAGGCTTCGGTGTATACTGCTGCGATACCGAGCGCTTTCCTGATCTGCTGTATATGTTTTTGACAAATAGCTTCGAAGGCATAGCCACTCCAGCTATTATAAGATTGACCTTCCGCAATTTTATGCCAGGTGCCGGCCCCGGTGGCGCGGGCGCGATCAATGAACTTCAGGTAAAACAGTGAGTATTCGTCTGAAAGTTTATAGATGCCGTCCCGGGAAGCTTTTTTAAAGGGAATGTATTGTGTGATGAAACCGGACTGCTCCAGTTCTTCAAACAAACGGGTGGTTGTTCCGCCGGTGCTAAGCCCACAGGCTTCGATAATTTCAGTGCGGCTCAGTCCACTCGCTTTTTTAGCAAGTTCCCGGACGATTGCCTCGTGGTGACTGGCATTATTGAAGAGGGATCGGTAGAGAACATTGAATTCCGTTTTTAGCATCCCGTTCTTTTCAAAGAAAAGCTTATCAATGATCTGGTGGGCACTCTGCCCTTTATCTGCCTGTTTTAAATATTGGGGGATACCACCCATAGCCATATAGAGCTGTAGAATTTGATAATGGTCCAATTTCAGACCCCGGCTGATCAGGTAATCTTCAGACTCTTTCAAATTAAACGGTAATAGCCGGATGGTCCTGCTTATCCGGTTATGCAAGCCACCTTTATTATGGAGGATATTTTCGATCATCCATGATGCTGCCGATCCGCAGATCACGACTTTCAATTGAGGCTGGCGGGACGCCCAGGTGTTCCACCAGTGACCGAAGGCAGTCAGAAATCCTGATTTGGCAGTATGGATCCAGGGGAATTCGTCAAACAGCACGACGGCAGGCTGATCTTTCAGTTTGGTGGTAAGAAAGTCGCTGAGAAAGGTGAATGCCTGTATCCAGTTGGCCGGGGTAGCAGGCGGGATCGCCGATTGCATGGCCTGCTGCAGTGACCTGCTGAAATTGAACAGTTGTTCGGGCAGCCTGGCTTCATGAATACCGGTGCATTCAAAGGCAAGATATTTTTGGTAATAATTGCGGACCAGGAAAGTCTTTCCCACCCGGCGTCGCCCCAATATAGCAATCAGTTCCGCCTCTTTGGAGCCGAGCATCTCTTTCAGGATTTTCTTTTCTGCCTCCCGCGCGATGATCGTTTCTGACATAAGTTATGGACAAGTTTATTTTTTTATAGTCGTCCACAAATATACTTCACTCGCCACTTATGGACGAATATAAATTTATATAACCGTCCGTAGCTACCCAGCAATAACGCTCAAAAGGGCTAAAAGAGGATATCATCTAAGCTCAATGAAAAAACCTTCAGTCTTCGGAAAGGTCAAACGAAATTTTAAAATAGGATTAGGCACTTTATTCTCAAATAGCTTTTAGTATTGAATAGGGATGCGGCATTAAAGCTATTACGCCCCGTTAGCAGGTTATGAAATATCCAGTCTCGTTGATTTCGTCGGTTAAACCGAAATTAATATTCTGCTGTGTATGCCTTCAAGTGTTGCTTTGAACATTTGTGGTGAATACCGGTAAGCCACATCTTGAGCATCATTATTTGTTTATGCATTTCCTCAAAGAAATCACTTCCTTTAGACCTGACTATTTGAGTGTTGTTTCTTCTGTTTTTAACACCTCTAAGCTTTTCTTTATCGTAAAGCTGCATAATCGCTTGCATTTTACGCTTGAAAAGCCATGCTGTCTTTTGCTGAACACCTACTTCATTTGCCAATTCTACAGATGACATTCCTTTCTTCTTAGAGACGATACGAAATGCCATATGAAAGGCTTTCAACAATGGCACCCGCATGTGAGCGGAACAATTTCACATCATTTTAGAAACGCTGGATA
>CAMPJQ010000325.1 GCA_946886925.1 uncultured Terrimonas sp. | reverse complement strand
ATTGTAAAAAGAAGCTATTTTCCGGATCACGTTTTCCACCAGCGCATCCGGGCAGGAGGCGCCGCTGGTAATGAGTAGTTTTGCCGGATTATGCTTCGGAAGAAAACCTGTGGTGAGCAGTTCTTCTTTGGTGTGGAAATTATAATGAAGGATTTGTTCTTTGGATTGGATTTTGCTTTCGCTGCTGATAAAATAAGTGGGTAGTTTTTCTTCACATAATTCTACCAGGTGAGAGGTGTTGGAACTGTTATAGCCACCTATTACCAGCGCAATATCTGCATCTGTGCCCAGCATGCCCGAAACAGCGGTTTGATTATCATTGGTAGCATAACACAGTGTATCCCTCGTGTCGGCAAAGTGCTCCGTTGCATTGTCTTCGGTTAGTCCATAGTGTTGTACCATTACCTGTTTAAGATAATCGGCAATGGCCTGGGTATCGCTTGCCAGCATAGTGGTTTGGTTTACAACACCTATCCGCTGCAGATCTTTTACGGGATCAAATCCTTCCGTAAATCTTCCTTCAAATTCCTGTACAAATTGTGCTGCGTTTTTTTCGCCGGTGATGTATTTGCCCAGTTCAACAGCTTCCATCATGTCATTAACTACAACTGCGGGTGCGTTAACCGCGCTGTGCGAAAAAGTGGCCCGCGTTTCCTCATGGCGGGGCTTCCCGTGTATTACAATGCTATAACCTCTTCTGGCAATTTGTTCGGACCGGTTCCATACTTTTTCAACGAAGGGGCAGGTGGTATTAAACCGTTTGGTTTCGAGTCCTATATCGTGTAATTTCTTTTCAATATGAAGTGTAGTGCCAAAAGCCGGGGTAATAACAATATCGTCGGCAGTAAGCAATTCAAAAGGCAATATTTGTTTTCCATGAGTATCCTGCAAAAACTGCACTCCTCTTTCCTGCAGGTCTTCATTTACGTGGGGGTTGTGGATCATTTCACTCAGCAAAAAAATTCTTTTACCGGGGTTTTCATCTACAGTACGGAAAGCGATCTCAATGGCATTTTCAACACCATAGCAAAAACCAAAATGCCGTGCGAGATAGATATGTAAATCGCCCAGGTTGAGCAGGGTAGGACTGAAGTCCTTCTTCATCTTATCCTGCTGTTTGCGCCTTTGTTTTATGGCAGAGATAAGCGGGCTGCGGTATATAATGGGAACGTTAAACTGTTTCATGCAAGGTTAAAATACAATACGCAAAGGTAAGAAATTTAGTATAAGCAGAAGAGCGGTGTACCCGTGAGTTTAAATGTTAAAACCCAAACCCAAAACACATAGGCAAAGCAGGACATAAAATAGAATAGAGAATAAAAAGACCTATATTAGAACAAAACCTATTTGCAACTATGTGCCTGTGATCCTATGTGTTGAAAAAAGGCCATACTGCTGTACCCCTGTACTTCGGCAAAATATATTATCTTCCCCGCCTGATGGGTCTGCAGCCTGATATTTTAATAACTGATAACCTGAATTACTATGCATACAGAACAGCAGCGCGTAGAATGGAGATATCATACCAATGTATATGAAATAAATCTTCGCCAATATACAAAAGAAGGCAGCTTTAATGCTTTTGCAAAAGAACTCCCGAGGCTGCGGAAAATGGGTGTGGAAACCCTGTGGTTTATGCCCGTTACACCTATCTCGAAAGAAAAGATGAAAGGAAGTATGGGCAGTTATTATGCCTGTTCAGATTATACTTCCATAAACCCTGAATTTGGTACGCTGAATGACTTTAAAAATCTAATTAATGCTGCGCACAAGGCCGGATTTAAAGTTATTATGGATTGGGTGGCCAATCATACCGGCTGGGATCATGTATGGACCCGGGAGCACCCTGAATATTATGAAAGAGAAGGGAACGGAAATTTTAAAGCCGCCTCGGGAATGGATGATATTATCGAACTGGACTTTGGCAATCCTGACCTGGTGGAGGCCATGATTGAGGCAATGAAGTTTTGGATAGAGGAATGCGATATTGATGGATTTCGTTGTGACCTGGCATTTTGGGTAACATTGGATTTCTGGAAAAAAGCAAGGCCGGTATTGGATCAAATCAAACCTTTGTTCTGGTTAGGCGAATTTGATGCTTTGGATAATCCTGATTACTTAGAAGTATTTGATGCGGCCTATACCTGGACCTGGATGCATAAAACAGAGACGTTTTATAAAAATGAACGCAATATTCCGACATTAGAAAACTTGCTACATCAGTACAGAGACGTGTTTCTTCCGGGTACAACGGGTTTGTATTTTACAGCCAATCATGATGAGAATAGCTGGAATGGAACCGAGTTTGAGAAATATGGCGATATGGCGCCAGCGCTGGCTGTATTTAATTGTACATGGGAAGGCATACCCTTACTGTATAGCGGGCAGGAATTGCCGAACCTGAAAAGGTTACAATTTTTTGAAAAAGACATTATCGAATGGAATGGCAAATATGAACTGGAAGGATTTTATAAAAAGCTATTCACCCTTCGCCGCAATAACCCGGCATTGGCTGCAGGTGATGGAAAAGTGGAAACAAACATTCTTGACTTTAAATCAGATGAACATATTTTTGGCTATACCAGAAAAAGCGGCAGTAACGCCGTATTGGTGTTGTTGAATTTATCTCCCTACCCAAGCCGGTTTATGAATAAGGATACCGGCATTACAGGAAAATGTAAAGAATTATTCAGCAACGAAGAAAAAGATTGTTCTGCTGATCAATGGTTTGAACTGCCTGCATGGGGATATAAGGTATATGAAAAATAACCCTTAACGCTTTCGCCGTATTCTTATCGTAGAATTTTGTGTTAAGCTGCTCGAAAGGAATATTTCATGGCGGTTTACGCCATCGGTCAGCACCATTAAAGCGGTATTGGGCGAAATGCTTCCCAGGTTTTCGGCAAACATGCTTATTTCATTGTATTCTTTGGTTGTATCTAAAACGGTGTAAAACACAATACCTCTTTCGCTGAGCGACTGGTGCGTGGAAACGGGTTCTTTATTAAAGAAAACGGAAATACTGTCGCCATCTATTATTCCGTTGTCATAAAAGGTGAGTCTCAATGAATCGGAATACACCCATATCTCCTTGCCTACTACTTCTTTTCGCTTAGTGAACTCTTCCAGTATCTTTTGCGCTTCCATTTTTTCGGCTGAAGGTTCCTTTACTTTCAGGTCTACAGAATCAGGAGCATACACTTTGGGATCATTTACTACCACATCTTCTTCGGAAGGGCGCCATATTTTTTTAATGGCTGCAAATTTATCTATTAAGCTATCTGTATTTAGCGCTTCACCATATACAAAGTCGAAAGCTATATCGGGGCAGGTATACCTGTATTTACCCTGGGTGGTAAACACTCCTTTAATGCTGGTACTTACCCGGGAGGCCGTAAGTATGGCCCGCAGATCCATAATACATTCCACGCCGTTACTGGCGGACGCCCGGAAATAGGTGATGGGAACGTCCTTGATCAATACTTCTCTTGTACGCTGGTTATAAGTGCCTTTTACGTAAAAACTCTGGTAGCTGTCGCGGAAATAATAGCTGATAATACCTTTTACCTCGTTATTATTCTGTTTCAGATCAAGTTCAACCAGGTAATTGTTGTGCGATCCGCCCAATAACACATCGGCGCTGCCAAACCAGCTTCCTTTTATGCCCTGGGCCATACCATGTGCTGTACATAATAAACAAAAGAGGGTCAGTAATATTCTCATCTAACTACTTGAATAGTACGGTTATGTAAATACATGCAAAGTAACGTTTGATATCTAAAAGTATTGTAAATAAAGTGTTTATCTTCTGCAGGCATCCTTTACGGTAAAATTGCATCTGTTAAATACCATATTTTCTTTTAATCTCTCTTTCCGTGTCGCGGGCCTTAATTGTTTCTCTTTTATCGTGCAGTTTTTTCCCTTTCCCAAGCCCAACTTCTATTTTAGCCAGTCCTTTATCGTTAAAAAAAATACTCAGAGGCACTATCGTGTATCCCTTTTCCTTTAATTTGGATTCAAGCTTTTTTAATTCTTTTTTATTCAACAGCAATTTTCGTTCCCGCAAAGGCTCATGGTTGTGGTAGGTTCCATGGCTGTATTCCGCAATATGAAGACTTTTGATCCATAATTCTCCTTTGTGAAAATAACAGTAGCTGTCGTTAAAGCTTGCCCTGCCTTCTCTCAGTGACTTTACTTCTGTGCCCGTTAATACCAGCCCTGCCACATATTTGTCATCTATGTGATATTCATAATAGGCCGAACGATTGCGTATATTAGACATGCTTTTATAAATAGTGATTTCCCGAAAGGCAAACAAATACGGGCATTACAGGTTAAGATTCAAATAGTGTAAGGAGCGTAGCTATTTTTTCTTTTAATTCCTTACGTGGAATAATAATATCCAGAAAACCGTGATCCATTAAAAATTCGGAGCTTTGAAAACCGGGAGGAAGGTCTTTTTTTATGGTTTCTTTAATTACCCGCGGACCCGCAAATCC
>CAMPJQ010000324.1 GCA_946886925.1 uncultured Terrimonas sp. | reverse complement strand
CATCATACAAACCGCCTTCATTGGAGATGTAGTACTGTCTGCCTGCCTTATAGAAAAGCTGCATGCCTTTTTCCCGGCTGCACAAATTGATTTTTTATTGAGAAAGGGCAATGAAGGTTTATTGAAAGCGCATCCCTACCTGAATGAAGTATTGATATGGGATAAGAAGAACGGAAAATACAAAACCTTGTGGCGCCTGCTTTGGGTGATCAGAAAAAAAAGATACGACAAGGTGATCAATGTACAACGGTATGGAGCAACAGGATTGCTTACCGCTTTTTCAAACGCAAAGCAGAAAATTGGCTTTGATAAAAACCCTTTTAGCCCTGCATTTGATATCAGCGTAAAACACTGTATGGGCAATGGAACCGAAACACCCCATGAAATAGAACGCAACCTTCGTCTTATACAATCTTTTACGGATAACACTATCTATAAGCCCCGCCTGTATCCTTCACAGCAGGACAGGGATGCTGTGCAGCCTTTAAAATCTTTACCATATATCTGTATTGCACCTGCATCTGTTTGGTTCACCAAACAATACCCTGCAGGTAAATGGATAAGCTTTATTGATAAATTGCCCGCCCAATACATTGTTTATCTTTTAGGCGCGCCGGGAGAAGCTAATCTTTGTGAAGAGATTCAACAAAAAGCGAAGAAAAAAAATGTAATCTCACTTGCCGGCCAGTTGAATTTTTTGCAGTCTGCCGCACTTATGCAGGACGCTGTTATGAATTATGTAAATGATTCCGCACCGATGCATTTTGCATCTGCCATGAACGCGCCTGTTACAGCAGTATATTGCTCTACTATACCGGCATTTGGCTATGGGCCATTGTCTGACAAAAGATATATAGTTGAAATACAGGAGCCGCTGTATTGCCGGCCATGCGGGCTGCACGGCTTCCGGCAATGCCCCGAAGGACATTTCAAATGTGCTCATCTTATCCGTGACGAGCAATTGCTGGAAACGTTGATGAATGTGGAAAATGCGGAAGCGTGAAAATGTGAAAAATTTAGGAATGGTTACAAGTTACATGTTACAAGGCAGCCTCAACTATAGGTTACAGACAAATTGGCGAGTACAGTTGAGCACGACCCACACCCTGAAACCTGTACCCTGAAACTTGTACCCTGCACCCTGAAACCTGAAACCTCACCCCTCACCCCTCACCCCCCTTCCTGTATTTAAGGATAGTTCTGCACAGCCCATCAGGATCAAAAGGTTTTACTATAATATCTGTAAACCCGGCAGCGTTTATCTTGTCGGCAATTTCTGCAGGTAAAGTAGCGGTTAAAGCAATAACAGGCACGGTAATACCCCTGCTTCTCAACTGTTTTGTTGCTTCAAATCCATCCATTTCCGGCATATTCAAATCCATGAGCACAATATGATGAACAGCAGCATCGAATTTTTCAAGCGCCTGTTTGCCATTGCTGGCAACATCAACGCGTGCACCAAAATCTTCAAGAATAGTTTTGGCGATCATTACATTCAATGCATTATCTTCCGTAATTAATATAGAAAGGTTGCGCAAAGGTTTTTTGGATACTGTGGGATTTAACACCGCATTTTTTTTCCCCGCTACTACAGGAAAAGATAATGTAAACCAAAAAGTTGAGCCCCTGCCCGGTTCGCTGTCAAACTTCATATCCGCGTTATACAGCGCTAATATTCTTTTGCTGATGGCAAGCCCCAACCCTGTACCGCCATATTTTCGTGAGGTAGAAGAATCAGCCTGCGTGAATCTTTTAAATATTATTTTCTGTTCATCGGGCAGTATACCAATACCTGAATCCTTAACTGATATGGTTATCGTTGCATGATGGGATTCAGTCTTTTCTGCAAGTAACGATAATCTTACCCATCCTTCATCTGTAAACTTTATGGCATTGTGTACAAGATTAGTGATAACCTGTGTAATGCGTGTTGGATCGCCCAGCACCCGTTCGGGTATGCGGTTATCAAATTCATATTCCAGCTTTATTTTTTTGCTGTCGGCGAAACTCTGTGCACCTTTAACAATATTTTCTCCGATTTCCTGCAGGTTCATATCAATTTTCTCCAGTTTCATTTTATTCTCTTCCAGTTTACTGTAATCGAGAATATCATTAACCAGCACCAGAAGGTTGTTGGCCGAAAACAAAACCACTTCAAGGGTATCTTTTTGAGATGAGGAAGGCTTTCCTTTAAGCAAAATATGAACAAGTCCGATAATGGCATTCAACGGCGTCCTTATTTCGTGAGACATGGTAGAAAGAAATTCGGATTTTGCCTTCACGCCCAACTGCGCCTGCCGTGCAGCGTAACCTAGTGTATATGCAAAACGGGATGAGAGAATAATGGCCTGCAAAAAAAGAAAAAGAATATACCCCGAGCAGATCATTACTTTCATATCAGGCGCCAGCTTAAAATAATGCAGGTTCAGGAATAGAAACAAAATGAAAGCAATGCATGCACTCAAAAGCGCAAAATCAGAGTCGTTGCGTTTGTGTATATACGCTGTTATAAAAACATAAAAAGCATAAGCCAGGTAAAAAAACAAAATAACAAGGTATACCGGCATAACACTGCTAAAAAAATGTACGGTTGTGGTTAGAATGATTATACTATACAGGGCGCTTATCCAGAGTAAGATCCTTACCACTATTTTGCCTGCTTCCTGCGGATAAAGATAGCGGATATACTGAAACAGGCAGGCGCAGCCCAGTACCAGGGATAAATATTCTATTCTAAGCGTTACAAACCAATTCAACTCAGGAAAAAGGGAATAAAATAAATATGGTCCCGTGCCAATAATGCGATAGCTATAAGTAAAGCAGAACAATGCGAAATAAAGAATAGGCTTATCGCTTTTGGCAAAAAGGTACAGCCCGAAAAAAAGAAACCCGCTCATCAGTATAAAGCCGGTTGTAATGGTATCCAGCCCCCAGTCTATTTTGTTTTGACGGGATATTTGCTCAAAACTGCCAAGCACAACAGGTTTATGCGGGCCTCCCTTTGAGTGCCAGAAATTGGCTACATGCAGCAGCAGGTTCACGGTATCTGTATGCCGGGGAAGCGATACGATCCGCTCGGACCAGAAAGGCTTGGCCGCTTCTTTTTTGGAAGCTGGTTTCCCGTTTTCAACAGCCAAACTATCATTTACATATAAACGGTAGCTGCTGTATATATCCGGAATACGCAAGGCCAGCAAAGGAATGGAAGGAGGCAGTATTATTTTCAGCTTATATGTAGCATAACCCACAGATGGAAGTGATTTGCCGTTAACTTCTATTTTATCCCATAATAAAGGGAAAGTTGCGTAACTGCGATGGCTCACTTCTTCTCCGGGCAGCAATAATTGCTCCCAGTAAAACTCCCATTGCCCTGATACATTAATATTTTCAGAAGAGAAATCCTGGCTACGCAGGTCAAGTAAACCCTGTTGGGCGGTTTTCGTGTTTTTTAAAGGTGATGCCGACAAGGCAAACAATACCACCCATGATGCTACTATAGCGGTTAAAAGAATCAACCAGGCTTTCTTCATAAAAATTGGACAAGGTTAGGGTTTTGGCCACTGCCGAAACTCAAAGATAAAAATAACCGCTTTATTCACATTCAAAATTTACAGGAGAAGAGGAATATATGTTAAATGGCAGCAAATCTCCACTTTTTCCCACCATTTTCTTACCCTACCACATCTTATGCCCTTTATCCCTTCCTTTCGGTATTCACTGGCTCTTTTTCCTGCACTGCAATCAAATTCTTTAATTCAACTGTAATAGGAATAACGCCCAACTGCACAATCGCTTTTTTATCCCGTATTTCTTTTACTGTACCAATCTGGTTATTCTGGGTCATCCGAACTTTTACACCCGGTTTTATCTCCCCTCCCGTTTCAATGTATCTTGAATCGAATTTTTTCTTCGCCTTCTCCTTTACCTGCTTTTCTTTTTGTTTAAACAGCATCGCATGCATTTGTTTCATCAAAACAGTTTTGTCTTCCTGGCTTTCCATTCTGCGCCAGTCAAACACAATCTGCTTTAGCTTGCGCTCCATATCTTTCAGGTAAGCAATTCTTTCTTCATTTATTTTGTTCTGCTGTTTCAGCAACTCTACCTGCTGCTGGTGTTTTTCGCGCTGCAGCGTATGCTCCATATCTTTTTTTAGCTTTTCATTTTCTTTCAGCAGTTTGTTTAATTCCTTTTCTTTTTGTTCCAGCCGGCGAACATCCTGCTCTGCCCGGTTCAATAGTTTATCTAAGCTGAAATGATCTTCTGCCACCATGGTTTTGGCTCGTTCAATAAGGTGAGAACCCATACCAATTCTTTCAGCAATCGAAAAAGTATAGGAGCTTCCGGGTTTGCCAATGATCAGTTTATATAAGGGCAAAAGATTTTTTTCGTCAAAGGCCATCGCGCCATTCACAATGCCCGGCGTTTTATTGGCCATTACTTTCAGGTTAAGATAATGGGTGGTTACAATTCCAAAAGCATGCTTCTTCGCCAGTTCTTCCA
>CAMPJQ010000323.1 GCA_946886925.1 uncultured Terrimonas sp. | reverse complement strand
AAAGATATTTCAGCAGTATTAAAATTAGCCATCCGGTTAAGAACTGCTGCCAAAGGTTTTTCCGGTATATACGATGTGCGCATCAGCATAGGAATAGGCAAAGCGATTAGAACTGTGCAAACTTTGCGAACGGCCAACAGTGAAGCATTCGTTTTATCGGGAAGAATGTTTGAACAGTTAAAGGATGATCAGCGTTTATGGATTCAGTCGGCAAATGAAAACGCAAACATTGCCTTTAGGGTTATTGCATACTTCACGGATTATATTTTAAAACGGTTAACTTCCAGGCAGGCTGAAGTTGTGCTGGAGCTTTTGAAAGAACAAACCCAGACAGAGGTATCAAAGAAGCTAAAGATAAAACAGTCCACCATCAATAAACATGCACAGTCGGCAGGGTGGGCGGAAATAGAAAAGCTGCTGTTCGAATACAATCAAGTGATTACTCAATTTTACGTGGCATGAGCACAATCTGGCTGATAAAACTGATCCTGTCGCACCTGCTGGCAGACTTTGTACTGCAACCCCGGAAATGGGTTAATGACCGTTGTACCAGGCATTTTTTATCTCCGTGGCTCTACCTGCATACTTTTATAGCTGCCGCATTGGCACTGGTTTTTACAGGCTTTCAATATTGGTATTTTGCCCTGGTCATCTTTATATCGCATACCCTTATTGATGGCTGGAAATCATATCGGCCGCAAACCGTATTGTATTTTTTAACAGACCAGTTAATGCACCTGCTGATTATTATAGCCTGCTGGTATTACACTTTTTACACCATTACAGATGTAAAAGAATGGTTACAGGCAACAGGCAGCAGCGATCGTTTCTGGCTCGTAACAACTGCCTATGTATTTTTGAGCTTTCCTTCGGGTATTATGATCGGGCAAATGACCCGTAAATGGAGTGACCAGTTGCCCCGCAGTGCCGGACTTGCAAATGCAGGCAAGTGGATTGGCATTTTAGAACGTATCCTTATTCTAACTTTTCTGCTGCAAAATCAATATGCAGCAATCGGTCTTTTAATTACGGCAAAGGGATTGCTCCGCTTTAGTGAAAAAGATAAGCAGGAAGAGAAAACGGAATATGTTTTGATCGGATCGCTGATCAGCTTTTCCATATCCGTAATAACAGGCATTATTGTAAAATACCTGGCGGCTTAACAGTTATGCAGGAATGAAATATTCAGGCCAAATTCCGGTATATATCTGCAAAACTTATCTCATATCATTATCTGCTATAGTCAGATAAAATATAATAAATAATGAAAAATCGTTTTACCGGACTGATAATGCTTTGCCTGATTTTTATTGCCGGCTCCCCGGTAATACAACCCAAATGGATTTCACTTTTCAATGGAAGGGATCTTTCAGGGTGGGTAGTGAGGGGTGATGCAACATGGGAGGTGAAGGAAGGCATGATCATTGGGCAAAACGGCCGGGGACATCTGTATGCCCTACCCGTAGTTGAAAATTTTGAGGTGAAAGGCGAATTCCGGATAACCGATCAGGGTAAGGGCGCCAACAGCGGTTTGTATATAAGAGCCAATGAGCCGGAAGATAACCCGGATGGATTTCCACGCGGCTACGAAGCACAAATATGCAATAACCAGGAAGCGCATACCGGTTGGCTTTGGAAACCCGGGAAACCTACCGGTAAAGCTACAGCGTTGCTCACCAAAGATGGAGAATGGTTTGGGATGAAGGTGAGAGCTATAGGCGACAGTATAAATATCTGGGTGAAGGATCAATTGGTAATGAGTTATAATGATAGTGAATATAAAAAAGGAAAATTTGCGATCCAGTGCCATAACCCCGGTATGATGGTGGAAGCACGGAATTTATATTACCGGAAACTCAAATAACATGAATGCAAAACAGGCAGCGGCTCATAAGGCTGTACAGTACATCAAAGACGGAATGATAGTTGGACTGGGCACAGGCTCTACAGCTTACTGGGCTATTCAATACCTGGGAGAAAAAGTGAAGCAGGGCATGCAGATCACAGCGGTAGCTACTTCTGATGAAACAGAAAGATTGGCATTGCAATGCGGTATAAAGGTTGGTGAAATGGATGCTGCTGATCATATTGATATAGACATTGATGGTGCAGACGAAATAGATCGCCGGCTTAACCTTATTAAAGGAGGGGGAGGAGCATTGTTAAGAGAAAAAATTGTAGCTGCAGGTAGTAAAATCTTTATCGTTATAGCAGATGGAAGCAAGATGGTGGAAATGCTTGGGCAATTCCCTCTTCCAGTCGAGATCATTCCATTTGGATGGCAGCATACCGCCAGGCGCCTGGCATTGTTAGGTTGCCAAACAACAATGCGGCAAAAAGAGGCGAAGTCATTTATAACCGATAATGGAAATTATATACTGGATTGTCATTTCGGTTCTATTCCTGATCCTGCTGTATTGCAACAGCAAATTAATAATACCCCCGGCGTTGTAGAAAACGGACTTTTTGTAAAAATGGCTACCCGCGTGGTGGTGGGCTATAGTGATGGTACGGTAAAAGAGTTTTCGTGAACAACAATGTTTGTATGATATGAAAAGAATATGCCTTATCGCCTACCTTGCTTTTATAGTATTTAAATTACAGGCTCAGGTAAAATGGGTCAATGTTGATTCCTTGTTTGGGAATCTGACCGCATCTGTACATGTTTATAAAACAACAGACCCACTGGATGGCAAACCAAATATCGCTTATTATGTAGAAGCTGATCTTAAAGACAGAAGTTTGAATTTTACTTGTGATACAACCTATAAAAGAAGATTAACCCCACAACAATTCTACGCCAGAAATAATAACCCGCCTGTAGTTGTAAATTGTACTTTTTTTTCTTTTGCCACCAATCAAAATCTGAACCCGGTAATCAAAGATGGAAAATTGGTAAGCTATGATGCGCATTCCCGGAAACGAAAGGATGGTTTTACTTACCTGCATACTTTTGGCAGCGCCTTTGGTATCTCCAAACGCAGGAAAGCAGATATCGCCTGGTTATATACAGATAGTATAAAAGAAAAAGTGCTGGCTTTACAATATCCTGTAAATGCATTTGCTGATTCCAGCAGTGTGTATAAACCGGGAATAAACGCAGTAAATATTCTCGATTCCGGAGCTACGAAATGGAAAATGAGGACGGCTGTGGGTGGCGGTCCTGTATTGTTACAGGAAGGAGAAATAAAAATCACAAATAACGAGGAATTGAAATTTGCAGGCAAGGCCATTGATGATAAGCATCCCCGCACCGGTATGGGATACACCCAAAACAATAAGCTCATTATCCTGGTAATAGAAGGCAGGAATAAAGGTGTTGCGGAAGGCGCCACCTTATTACAGGAAGCACAGTTGTTGAAGGAACTGGACTGTTGGGAGGCGCTCAATCTTGATGGTGGTGGCAGTAGTTGTATGCTGGTAAATGGTAAGGAAACAATAAGTCCGTCGGATAAAAAACAAAGACCCGTTCCGGCTGTATTTATTATCGGAAAAAATTAAACCGGAAAATTTCCGAACAATGCTTTATGCAACAGTAATGCTTAATTCGAACCAAATACTTTTTTCAGTATTTCGGATGTTCTCGCTACAGGGTTTTTTCTGATCTCTTGTTCTTCCTGTGCTACCTGGTAAAAAATCCCACTCAATGCTTTTTCCGTTACATAGGCCGAAATATCTGGGTTGATTTTATTAATTGAGAACTTATTATATGCGGTAAATACGGTATTCCAGTATTTGGTAGCATCTACTTTTTCCAGCGATTTTTCTATCACCGGCCGAAAAGATTCAGTAAGTGGCGAAGTGGTTTTGCCTTTCAGGTAATCAGTAGCTGCAAAATCTCCTCCGTTTAATATGCCTGCTGCATCCTGTATGCTCATTTGTTTAATGGCATTTACAAAAATAGGAGCTGCAGATTTGGCTGCATCTTCTGCGGCGCGGTTCATGGAAAGTATGGCCTCATCTACCTGCTTACCCAGTCCAATGGCTCTTAGTTTTTGCTCTGCTTTTTTTGCTTCTTCAGGCATTAATATTTTAATAGCGGCATTGGCAAAGTATCCATCAACGGAAGACAGGTTTTTACCTGCTTTTTCGGCGCCAACAGATAATGCCTCTTTAAGCCCGGCTGCAATATCATCACTACTTAAATTGCCTCCCTTTCCTAAAACATTGCCGAGAATATTGGTTGATGAGGAAGAATCTTTTTTATCGCCCAGCACTTTTTTAAGCAATTGGGCGTGAGCAGAAGATGAAATAAAAAGGAACACAATTGCTATTAAATAAAAAAAGCCTTTATTAATTTTCATAAGATTGATTTTTAAAAGCGTGCACAAATATACTATTCCCCGGCAGCGACATCCATAAAGAAACATTAAATTATATCGAATTCGGCTTTAAACCTGTGTTTCTCAAATGGAAGTACGCTCTTACATTGTACCTTTATTAAACGGGAAAGCTGCAATAAAAGTATGGTTAAACGGCATTGACATTAATGGTTCTTGTTATTG
>CAMPJQ010000322.1 GCA_946886925.1 uncultured Terrimonas sp. | reverse complement strand
TGTTTTAGCTCGCTTTCTGTTAACGCACAACAAACCAAATGGACAAAACTCTTTGACGGCAAAACACTTCAGGGCTGGAAACAACTTGGTGGCAGCGCAAAGTATTCCGTTGAAAATGGCGTTATTGCGGGCGCAACCGTGGCATCCACACCCAATAGTTTTTTGGTAACCGAAAAAGAATATGGCGATTTTATTTTAGAACTGGAAGTATTGATACCAGATACGGTTACCAATTCCGGCATACAGATCAGGAGTCATTTTGACCCTGCCGCTAATAACGGAAAAGGCAGAGTATTTGGTTATCAGTATGAACTTGATGCTTCCGCAAGGGCATGGACAGCCGGATTATATGATGAAGGCCGCAGAGGCTGGCTATACCCATTGGACCTGAATCCTAAAGCTCAAAAAGCATATAAACGGGGAGTGTTCAATAAAGTAAAAGTAGAATGCATTGGAAATACGATCAAAACATGGATCAATGGTGTACCGGCCAGCTACCTGGTAGATGACGCAGATGCTAAGGGGTTTATTGCATTGCAGGTTCATGGCATCGGTAATAAACCTGAAAATGCCGGAAAAAAAATTCAGTGGAAGAACATCCGAATCCAAACCGGTGATCTTTCACCGGCACCCTTTCCGTCCACTGTTTTTGTAGTGAACAATGAACACAATACATTAACTGCATTTGAAAAAAGCAATGGATGGAAGTTATTATTCGACGGCGTAAGTTCCAAAGGATGGAGAGGCGCCAAAATAATGAACTTCCCGGAAAAAGGATGGAAAATTGCAGACGGTAATATTACCGTACTGTCTTCAAAGGGACAAGAATCCGCTAATGGCGGCGATATTGTGACTACAGATTTATATAGCGCTTTTGATTTTTCTTTTGAATTCAAACTTTCCCTTGGTGGAAACAGCGGAGTGAAATATTTTGTTACGCTTTCCGAAAATAATGTGGGTTCGGCACTTGGTTTAGAATACCAGGTGCTTGATGATAAAAATCATCCTGATGCCAAAATGGGCATAGCAGGTAACAGAACCCTTTCATCCTTATATGATTTGATTCCTGCCAAAAAAACCGATCGTTTTGTGAAGCCTGTAGGAGAATGGAATAAAGGAAGAATCATTGTATACCCTAATAATCATGTAGAACATTACCTGAACGGCGTAAAAGTATTGGAATACGAAAGAGGATCGCAGGCATTCCGCGAGCTGGTTGCTGGCAGTAAGTTTAAGAACCGGCCTAATTTCGGAGAAGGAAAAGAAGGAAGGATATTATTGCAGGATCATGGCGATGAAGTAAGTTTCAGAAGCCTGAAGATCAAAGTATTAAAATAATGTACGCTAAGATTAACTTTCAGCGGCTGATGAGGAATGGATTGGGAATGTTGATCAAATAACAATTTTAATTCGATACAGTAATGAACCAATAATCCATTGCATTCAGTAATGGTTGTATTAAAAAGGCTGTCGTAGTACAACAGCCTTTAAGGATTAGGGATGTTTTCTCATGTTATTTAATGCGTGCCGGGTATACTTTATAATACCGCTGGTAGCAATTGATACCTTTCATTTTGCTGTTATCTGCTAACGAAAGGATTGTTATTCTGCATACTGAACACTTCTGCCATTAGCTAGATGTATCGCTGTTTAGATACACTGATCAGCTTTTTATATACAGCAGCAAAACTAAAATACGAACCCTTCCCCGAAGATGATAAAGATCATTCCGCAACACAATTAATATCAGGTAAAGGAAATTGACTTTTCTCTAAAAACCGCTAACCCATTATTCTTTTAGGGCATTTTGAACAATAAAAACCGGCGTTAAGGGTTTATTTCCAAACCTAAAAACAATCCTGTGATGAAACAATTAAAACCAGTTTTGGTTATCTTATTTGCTGCTTCATTTTTTTCAGCCTGTAAAAAAGAGAAAACATCCCCGGCAATTACAAAAGAGAATATTTCCGGAACCTATACACTTAAATCCGCTACAGCTACATCTGCTTTAACCGGATCACAAACACTTAACCTGTACGACATGATGCTGCCCTGCGAAAAAGACGACCAGGTGACATTAAAAATAGATTTTACAGTGCTATATGCCGATGCAGGAATCAAATGCGAGGAACCAGGTGATGATACCGGTACCTGGAGTTTGGCAGGAAATACAATAACCATTGATGGCGAAAAAGCAACCATTGAAAAATTTGATGGCACTACGCTCATAATTACGGCAGAAGGATCGGAAAGCGGGATCTCATTTAAATATACTTCTACTTTTATCAAACAACGCTAAAACAAAATGAATACCACGATGTTTAACCACTTTGCGGTATTCATTTATAACACGTTCAAATTTCCCGGGAAGAATCTCTTACGATCAGTTCCGAGGGCAATACAATATGTACCGGCACATCTTTTTTAGTGGTAGCGTTTATGTAATTCAAAAAAATCCTGGCAGCTTCTTCTCCAATCTGCCTTCCGGGACGGGCTACCGATGTGAGTGATGGTGATATATACGGTGAAATAGGAGAGTTGTCAAAGCCCACTACGGCAATATCTTCCGGCACCCGCCAGCCCTTTTCCCTTATTACTTTCATGGCTCCTATTGCTACCTGGTCGTTTACGCCAAATATAGCATCGGGCCGCCGCTCCAGCTCAAGCAATTGAGCGGTGGGTTCCAATGCACTTTCTACTTTAAAATTGGTATTGATGATCAGCTTTTCCTCCACAGGTAATCCGTACTTTGTAAGACATTCGGTATACCCCCTGAACCGCTGTTCAGTAACAGCCATTCCATTGGGACCTTTTAAATGAGCAATGCGCTTGCGACCGGTATTGATCAGGTGTTCCACTGCCGCAAAAGCACCATGATAATCATCTATGGTTACGCTTCCTGCAGAAAATCCTTCATAGTCGCGGTCAATAAAAATCAATGGTAAATTTCTTTTGCCCACGTTTTCTAAGTGTTCATAATGCCCCGAATCATAGGTCTCCTGTGAAACAGAAAGAAAAATACCTTCCACGCGATTGGACAATAGTTTTGTTACATACTCTGATTCAAGCAGGTATCGTTCATTGGTTACACATATATTTAGTGTATAGCCCAATGGATGCAATACTCCATCAATACCTTCAATGATGGCTGATTCATAATAATTATTGATGGTAGGAACGATAACACCAATGCTTGCTGTTTTAGTATTGAGCAGGTTTAATGAAACCTGGTTACGCTGGTAACCTACTTTTTGTGCATACTCCTGCAGGTTGCGTCTTGTATCCTCATTAATAGAAGGATGATTGTTCAGCGCCCTCGACACTGTTGAAGGCGAGCACCTGAATTTTCTGGCAATGTCTTTTATAGTAACGGGCTTATTCATATTTTAGTTGACCTAATCACAGCCCAAGTTCCGTTTTTTTCTTAACTCAAAAAATTTCAAACGTTTGCAACCCACTTAAACCGTTTAAATAGAATTATAATGGTAAGTTTACCGGAGTAAAATACTACTGATGCCACATCAAAATTTGCTTGTCAGGCCAGATCCGGGGAACCGGAGGTATCATCATTTCACTGCACAGGATGCAGGCTGGAACTACCTTAACTTTGAAACAAGGCTCCTGGATAATAATGAAACATTTTCAGAAGATACAGGTGAAAATGAATATTGCATCGTTTTATTGGGTGGTAATTTTAAAGTAAACTCCAATAAAGGCGAATGGGAAACCCGCAATGGCAGAAAAAACGTATTCAGTGGCATTGCCCATACCTTGTACCTCTCCCGCAACACCAGTTTTACGCTTACTGCACAAAACGATAATACGGATATAGCCATATGCCGGGTAGCTACCAATGAAGATCATCCTCCTTATTTAAAGCTACCCGAAGAGGCAGCGGTTGAATTCAGGGGAGGTGATAATGCCAACCGTCAAATCAATAGTTTGCTTCAACCGGGGTTCAACTGCCATAAAATTGTATGTGTGGAGGTTTATACACCATCAGGCAACTGGAGTTCCTACCCCGCACATAAACACGATGAACGCAAGGTAGACGCCAATGGCAACCTGTTGGAAGCCGAACTGGAAGAGATTTATTTTTATAAAATAGATAAGCCAAACGGTTTTGCCATTCAGCAGGTATATACAGATGACCGCTCATTGGATGAGGTAATACAGGTGCACAATAACGAAGCGGTGCTGGTGCCAAAGGGTTATCACCCGGTTGTTGCAGGGCATGGATATAATGTGTATTATCTTAACTTTCTTGCGGGTAGTGACCAGTCTTTAGCGAACACACCCGACCCGCAGCAGGAATGGATTTTCGGCACATGGAAGGGGCAGGATCCACGGCTCCCAATGGTAACAGCGGAAATGAACAATACAATTTGAGATTTGAAATTTCAGATTTGAAATTATGAGTTTACAAATAAAATACGACCTCCTTACTATCGGACGATCTTCTATTGATCTGTATTCCGCTAATGTGGGCAAGCCCTTCACTGATATTTCG
>CAMPJQ010000321.1 GCA_946886925.1 uncultured Terrimonas sp. | reverse complement strand
CTGTCGAACTAAGCCGCCGGAAGTATAGCGAAACTGCCGGTTACCAGCTCCAGTCCGAGTAATACTACAATGATAAAACATGCGGGAAAAATAGCTGCACCAAGAATGCCGGATCCGCTTTGAACAGTAGCGGTAACAGCCAGCGTAGTACCAAAGCCAAGGATAGCGCCCGATAAGGCGGACCGGATTAAAAGATCTGAAGCGGATAGTTTTATTTTGGCTTTGCCAGACTGGATCATTAAGTCAATAACTTCTGCCGGTTTTGTATAGCTCATATTAGCTGTTTTAAAATTTAAAAAAATATTCAGGTTTAATATTGATCATAATGTAGGCCCAGTTGGCTCCGGACTGTGGATTTGAAATGTTTTTTACAGCCGGGGAGGAGAGCAGTGATGTTGTAAAAAAATGACTGTACCCACCTTCAAGCGTAATATCTTTACTCCAGTTAAATACGGCAACTACATCCAGTTCCTGTCCCAGATTGTTGTTGCTGCTGCCTGGATGCAATGGGTCTGCTATTTTGTTGTCGCTGAAAAACTGGTGCAGATCCGCAGTTAAAAGATATCTGTCGGCAATCTTCCATTTGCTTTTTAGATAATAATCCGTTAGCCCTCCGTTACCAAAACCGCTTCCCGCGTAGAAATAATCCATTAGCCCCCAAAATTTATGCGGTGTGCCATATAAAGGATCAAATGCATGGCTTGTAGTTCCCGATGTCCCGCCTGATGTATGGTCCATACCGGCGCCTATGGCTATTTTTTTGTTAATGGAATATTGGGCATAAACATTCGACATCCATGCATTTAACTGTTGTCCCATTGCATTTTTCCCAAACTGATAGTACAGGCCTGCATTAATATTCAGCATATCAAAAAAGCGGTTGGTAAAATAAGCGCCGGTGGTCATTCTTGTCCATGCCCCTTTTTGAAATTGTTTTGCATCCATATTGTTCACACTGTCGTAATTGTATTTATTAAACTGGTCCGCGAAGAATAGAAAGGAAGCGCTGCCATTTTTTAATTTTTTACCTGCATATAAAAACTCCATGCTTTTATACATAGCGCCGCCATTGGTAGAAGCTGCATAATTTCCCGGAGGTTCGCTGTTGTAAATGGTGCCGCTTGCAGCTTCTTTATTCTGATTGAAAGCAAAGCCGCCGTGCAATGTCCATGACTGCTGTTCATATTTCAGCAAGGCCGCATCATGCCGCCTGCCCTGCTGCAGCCAGTCTAAGTTGCCAATCAGCCGCTGGTCATCATATGCCAGTTCCTGCCTGCCTATTTTTAGCGATAAAGCATGTTGCCTGGCAGATGAATCCGATAACAATAGTTCGGCCCATGCTTCATGCAGCATTACGCCGTTGTTTTGTTGCGTGGATATTTTATTAATGGTTGATACGTCCTGTCCCCATACCCTCACATCACGCAATGCCAAACCAAATTTTAGCCGCTGGGTATTATAGGAAGCCTGTAAGCCTGTTCTTTGAGAAATGAAAAAAGCGGGTGAAGCATTTTTAGGTAATGGGGCGCCCTGTCCCGATCTGAACTCCGCCCTGTTGCGCAATTGCCATGATATATTGAATTGCGCCTGCAGGCTGGATGAAAAAGTTAACTGCAAAAGGATATATGCTGCTGCATACCAGGTCTTTTTTTTCATGTACATTTGACTGGTTTTAAATGAGTGTTCCTTGTTTATAACTAAAAAGCCTGGAAGGGTGCCACCTTCCGGGCTTACTTTATGCGCAAATGGCTTCACCGCCTTGCGCTTCTTCAACAATTCCTATATATACATATTGGTCTACCACCTTAACAGGATATGTTTTAATGCCGCAACCCTCATTATCATTCAGACAACGGCCATCAATAAGCGAAAATGTTTTTTTATGAAGCGGACAGGCCACTTTGGGTTCACCGCACTGCGAGCCGATCATCCCCCGGCTAATGGTCATTTGACGGCGATGGGGACAAAGATTTTGTGAAGCATACCACTCTCCGAGCCGTGCAAAATGAAACAAAGCGATCTGCTCGTCTTTATATTTCACGCATACACCCCCATTTTCGGGAACATCTGTGATCATGCAGGCAGGATACCATTGAACATCTTCTGTGATACTGTAATTCATGTACTTGATTTTAAGTGGTTATTTGGTTTCGAAATCAATATTGTTTTTCATCCCGTCCGAACGGTGTTCAGCCGGGCGGGCTTTCACCTCTCACCTCTCACATTCTTCCCTCATTTCCATTCAATTGCTTTCTTTTGTCCCCGTAGTTCTTCGAACTGCACATTCGGATCTTTTTCACCGGGCAAATTGATGAAGTGGTTAAAATGTTTTCTGAGTTCGGACGATTCCACCACTTCTTTCCATTCGCATTTATAATGGTCAACTAAATTTTGCATTTCCGCTTCTAATTGTGCACCTATACCCAGACTGTCATTTACGATCACGCTTTTCAGGTAGGTCATTCCTCCTTCCATTTTGTTAATCCAGGTGGCAGTACGTGTGAGGGGATCGGCTGTTTTAATGTAAAACATCAAAAAGCGGTCAACATAACGGATGCAGGTTTCTTCGTCAATATCCGACGCCAGCAGCATGGCATGCTGGGGCTTGGACCCCCCGTTGCCGCCCACAAAGAGATTCCAGCCTTTTTCTGTGGCTATAATGCCAAAGTCTTTGGATTGCGCTTCGGCACATTCACGCACGCATCCCGAAACGGCGGATTTAATTTTATGCGGCGCCCTCAGTCCCCTGTATCTTTCTTCTATGCGAATGGCGAAACTTACACTGTCGTGTAAACCAAAGCGGCACCAGGTAGAGCCCACGCAGCTTTTAACCGTGCGCAATGCTTTTCCATACGCATGCCCGCTTTCAAAACCGGCTTCAATCAGTTCTTCCCAAATCAGTGGCAATTCACTTACATGTGCGCCGAACATGTCTATGCGTTGGGCTCCCGTTATTTTTGTATAGAGATTGTATTTTTTTGCGACGCGGCCAATGACGATCAGTTTATCAGGCGTTATTTCCCCGCCCGGAATACGGGGTACTACAGAATATGTTCCTCCTTTTTGAATATTGGCCAGGTAGCGGTCGTTGGTATCCTGGATGGTAGCTTGTTTTAGTATAAGCTCGTTCCAGGCGCCGGCTAAAATGGAGGCTACAACAGGTTTACAAACCTCGCATCCTGCGCCATTTCCAAACTTATCCAGTGCCTCATCAAAGGTTTTAATACCATGTACTTTAACCAGGTCGAATAATTCCTGGCGACGGTAATCAAAATGTTCACAAATAGCAGGCTTTACTTTTTTACCAAGTTCCTTTAATGTTTCGCCTATGATATCTTTTATCATCGGAACACAGCCACCACAGCCGGTTCCGGCCTTTGTGATTTTTTTAACCCCTTCCAGGTCTTCAACTCCATAATCTTTCACCGCGCAACAGATCGCGCCTTTGGATATGCCTTCGCAGGAGCAGATGAGTGCCGCATCCGGTAATGCAGCTATTCCACCTCCTGCAATTTTACCGGCTGTGGCGCCTGATTTCATAAATAAGTCTTCCGCATTTTGTGGAAGCACTAATCCGTTTTTACAGGTTTGTAACAATATATTATACGCCGATGCATCACCAACGAGGATGCCTCCCAGGAGATACTTTCCATCTGGTGAAACATTCAGGCGCTTATATATCCCCCAAACCCTGTCTTCAAATACAATGGTCTTGCATTCATTCTCCATAGCCAGCGCGTCTCCAAAACTGGCTACATCCACGCCCAGCAATTTTAATTTGGTTGACATGTCAAAACCTGTAAACACTTTTTCCATGCCGGTTAATTGTGAGGCCACAACATCCGCCATTTCATAACCCGGCGCAACCAGGCCATATGTGATACCTTCAAATAATGCACATTCTCCAATTGCGTAAATACAAGGATCGTTTGTTTGTAACTTATTATTTACAATGATACCTCCGCGGGGACCAGTTCTTAACCCACAATCTTTAGCCAGTTCATCCCTGGGTTTGATTCCTGCGGAAATTACCACCATATCTGCTTCCAGTTTACTGTTGTCCTTAAATTCCAGGGCTTCCACTTTCTCTTTTCCGGAAACAGATGAAGTAGCTTTATTAAGATGTACATGTATCCCCATGTGCTCTAATTTACTTTTAAGAAAATCGGAGCCACTCTCATCCAACTGACGTGGCATTAACCGGGGGGCAAATTCCACCACATGCGTTTCAAGATCAAGGTCCTTCAAAGCTTTGGTTGCTTCAAGTCCCAATAAGCCTCCTCCAATCACAACTGCCTTTTTGGACCTGAAAGCATAGGAAGTAATCAATTCCAGGTCATCAATTGTGCGATAAACAAATACGCCATGTTTGTCGGTGCCAGGTATATTTGGTACAAAGGGAGCAGACCCGGTTGCCAATACCAGGTAATCGTATAATAATTCCAGTCCCTTAGAGGATAATATTTTTTTATTGTATTTATCTATTTCCACCACCGGATCGTCTAAATACAGG
>CAMPJQ010000320.1 GCA_946886925.1 uncultured Terrimonas sp. | reverse complement strand
ATACACTCCCGGGTCATAGGCATAAAAAAGCACCGGATTTCCAGTGCTTTTTTATAAAATTAATCTATTGTTTACTGCACTTCCGTACTATGGTAAAGCTCTTCATCAATGAGAATGCGACCACAGTTCTCGCACACAATTATTTTTTTATGCTGGCGTATTTCACTTTGTCTTTGAGGTGGAATGGCATTAAAACAGCCACCACATGCATCTCTTTGTACAGGCACAATAGCCAACCCGTTACGGTAACTGTTACGGATCCTTTCATAAGATGCCAGCAGGCGTGTTTCTACTTTTTCGCGGGCCTCTGAAGATATTTTGTGAAACTCGTTCTCCTCTTTTTCCGTATCGCCTATTATTTTTTCAAGCTCTCCTTTTTTGTGCTTTAGAACACCTTCTTTAGCACCCACCGCCTTTTTAGCGCTCTCTAACAGGCGTGCTTTATCGCCAATTTCTTCATTTGCATCTTTAATATGCTTTTCGGCCAGTTTTATCTCGAGATTCTGCAATTCCATTTCTTTGGTAATCGCTTCAAATTCCCTGTTGTTCTTTACGTTTTCACTTTGCTTTTCATATTTCTTCACCAGTGCCTGGGCATCCTTGATAATGTTTTTCTTTTGCTCAATAAATTCCTGGATGCCGTTGATCTCTTCTTCTACACGCGTTTGCCTGGCATGAAGTCCATGTATTTCGTCTTCCAGGTCGCGCACTTCCATTGGAAGTTCTCCTTTCAATATTTTAATCTCATCTAATTTGGAATCTATTTTTTGCAAAGAAACGAGTGAAGAAAGTTTTTCTTCTACGGAGAATTCTTTTACGTTGGCCATATGATCTATACGATTTATGAATTAAGCGTAATAAAATACCGGGTTGGTATTTACCGCAGTTTTTAGGACGGCAAAGGTAGGAAATTTTTCCAGCAAAATATCATGCAATAAGTCAACCGTATATTGCTCGCTCTCAAAATGCCCTATATCTGCTATTACCATGCGGTTATCAGCGTCAAAAAATTCATGATATTTAATATCGGCACTTATAAAAATATCCGTTTCTGCATGTAATGCATTGGAAATCAAGAAGCTGCCAGCGCCGCCGCAGAGGCATATCTTTTGAATAGGGGAGCCGGTAAGTTGTGTATGACGAATAAGCGGAAGTTGAAAACTTTCTTTTAAAAAGGCTAAAAATGCTTTCTCTTCCATAGGTTGCGGCAGCGAACCTGTAAGTCCAGACCCTATATGCTGGTGTTTATTTTCAAGCTGAACCAGGTCATAAGCCGGTTCTTCGTAAGGATGTGCAGCTATCAACGCCTGAATGATCTTTGGTTCAAGCCAGGCAGGGAATATAACTTCAATTTTTATTTCCTTTTCATAGTGAAGTTCGCCCGTAACGCCGGTAAAAGGATGTGTGCCTTCTTCTCCTTTAAAAGTTCCTGAGCCCTCTATATTAAAACTGCATTGACTGTAATTGCCAATATGCCCTGCACCTGCATCAAATAAGGCTGCTCTCAAATTTTGTGCATGTTCAACAGGTACAAAAGAATATAGTTTTTTAAGCGTTGCTGTTTTGGGCAGCAGTATGGTCCGGTTGATCAATCCCAGCCGGTCAGCCATTCGTCCGTTTACGCCGGTTATGATATTATCAAGATTGGTGTGAATGGCATAAACAGCGATATCATTTTTAATGGCTTTTATGACAGTGCGTTCCACGTAGTTTTTGCCGGTAATGCGTTTCAATCCTTTAAAAATGATGGGATGATGTGCTACAATAAGATTGCAATTGCTGTCAATCGCTTCATCAACAACCGCTTCTGTTGCGTCAAGCGAACAAACTACGCCTGTACATTCCTGCTGTTCATTGCCTGTCAGCAGTCCGGCATTGTCGTAAGATTCCTGCAGCGACGGGGAAGCTGTATCTTCCAAAACGTTAATGATGTCCTTAATTTTCATAACTCTTCAAAAAGTAATATAAAAATAGCCATTACTTTGCTGCAAATTATTTTTCTGTACTCACAGGCGTCTTATCATGAAGAAAATTGCTCTCCTTTTATTGAGTTGTATCCTGCTATTGCAAATAAATGCCCAGCAGCACAAGGGAAATTGGGATGCGTATGTGGTACATATCAATCATAAACCCATATCGGTTGTGGTTGACCTCGATTTTGGCACATCTCCCGAAGCAAAGGAAAATCAAAATGTAATTATTGTACGGTTAAATATTAATAATGTGCAGGCCGACGGGATGCCTGTAAGAAATGAAATAAAAACATTAGACAGTATAGAAAATGGACTGGTGAACAATTTGAAAACTGCTTTAAATGCATTGTATACCGGTCGTTATACGCAGGATGGGAAGAGGGATTTTTATTTTTACAGCAATGACACTTCTCTTTATGAACAGCACATAAAAGACGTTTTACAAAATTTTCCTTCTTATACCTGGACTGTTTCTGCAAGTCGTGATGCTGAACTGGGCAATTATCTTAATGTATTATATCCTACACAAAAAGAAATGGAACATATACAGAACAGGCGTGTGGTAGATGACCTGCAAAAAAAAGGAGACGCGCTGACTGCTGCCCGCAAAGTGGATCATTTTATTTTTTTTAAAACGGAAGCCGACAGAAAAAAATTTGCAAAGGTTGCGCAGGACAGTGGCTTTGTTGTTGAAAATGCAGGTAAAGAAATAGGAGTAAAAGAACATCCCTACAGTTTGCATATTTCAAGAACAGACAAAGTGGATTATAACAGCATAGATAAGGTAAGTATATACCTGTGGGAACTTGCGATGCATCATTTTGGAAAATATGATGGATGGGAGACCTTTGTGGTGAAGTAGGCGCAACCTGTCAGGACAGTAGTGCTGCTACGATGTTGAGCTGTCCTAACAGGTTTTAAGAATGTGAAAAATGTGAAATGACTGCCCGGCTGAATAGACGGGTGAAAATGAGAGCGGTCGGTACACGACGAAGAAGCGTCAGAACGTTGAGCGCTGAAGACCGATAGCTTTTTAGCTGAAAGCTGATAGCCGTTCCTAATTGTATGACATCTCAACAACTATATGAGCAGTACACCGCTCAAATGCGTAAAATAGCCGATGTAAAATATACACTTGCGGTTTTACAATGGGACCAGGAAACTTATCTGCCTGCCAAAGGAGCGGCACTCCGTGGGCAACAGATGGCAACGCTTAGCGAAATAGCGCACCAGCTTTTTGCAGATGAACAATTAGGTGTGTTACTAAACGATCTGTCGGCAGCAAGTGAACTTACATTTGAACAGCAACGCAATGTAGCTTTAACGCTTGAAGACTATAAAAAGAATAAAAAATATACTTCGGCCTTTGTGCGGCAACTTTCTGAATCCACCAGCAGAAGCTACCATGCATGGATAGAAGCGCGCAGGCAAAATGATTTTGGTGTTTTTGAAAAAAGCCTTGACGATCTTGTTCGGCTTAAAAAAGAAGAGGCGCATATATTGGGTTTTGAACAGCATCCTTATGATGCATTATTGAATGAATTTGAAAAGGGCGCAACGGTTGCCTGGCTGGACGGGGTATTTGATGAGTTGCAGCAGCCTTTAAAAGCATTGCTTTCAACCGTTATGCAGCGGCCCCGGCCGGATGATGATTTTTTGCGTCAGCATTTTGAAAAGGATGCGCAATGGCAATTTGGGCTGGAGATGCTGAAGCGGATGGGATATGATTTTGAAGCGGGCAGGCAGGATATTTCTGAACATCCTTTTACCACCAGTTTTAATGCCATGGATGTGCGGGTTACTACCCGGATTGATGAAAATGATTTTACTTCCATGACATGGAGCTGCCTGCACGAAGGGGGTCATGCACTGTATGAACAGGGATTGCCGGCGAAACAATATGGATTGCCGCTTGGTGAATATTGTTCGCTGGGCATACATGAGTCGCAAAGCCGCCTGTGGGAAAACTGTATTGGCAGAAGCAAGGCTTTTATAGAATACAATATCCCGCTTATCCGTCAATATTTTCCGCAATTAAACCAAGCCGGTCCTCAACAGTTGTTTGCTGCTGTAAACAAGGTAAAGCCTTCCCTTATCCGCACCGAAGCAGATGAATTAACCTATCATTTTCATGTAATGGTGCGGTATGCACTGGAGAAAAAACTGATAGAAGGGAGCTTGTCAACAAAAGACATTCCGCAGTTCTGGAACGAATCATACAAGCAATTACTGGGAGTTGACGTGCCCGATGATAAAAATGGCTGCCTGCAGGATATTCACTGGAGTCATGGAAGTTTTGGTTATTTTCCTACCTATAGTTTGGGAAGCCTTTATGCGGCACAGTTTTTTGCCAGTATGCAAGGCATGTACCCTGGTTTATCAGAACAGGTAGCTGATGGAAATTATTCAAAGGTTCATCAATGGTTGCAAACAAATGTATATCAATATGGGAGAGCGTATACCAGCGGTGAACTGTGCAATAAAATAACCGGTGAACCGTTGCAATTGAAGTATTTTATGCAGTATCTTACTGATAAATAT
>CAMPJQ010000319.1 GCA_946886925.1 uncultured Terrimonas sp. | reverse complement strand
GTATAGAAAATATGCCACTAAGACTCTAAGCCACAAAGTTTTGATCTTCGGATTTTATTTCGTGTCCTGGTGGCTTTGTGGCAAAACATTACTTTTTAAACAGCCCGAACAGCTATTTGTATTTTAGCTGCACAATGATGAAACCTGAACAGGAATTATTACCCGGTTTATTCAGAACGGAGTACAGCAACCTTGTGGGGGTACTCTGCTATAAGTTTGGTATAGAAAATATAGCCATTGCCGAGGATATTGTAAGCGACACTTTTTTAACGGCCATGGAAACCTGGTCGCTGAAAGAAACGCCTGATAATCCCAAAGCATGGCTGTATACGGTGGCAAAAAACAAAACCCAAAACTACCTCAAACGGCATTCGCTGTTCAATAACAAAATTGCAGCCGAACTGAAGTACAACAGTGCCGGCACGCACGAAATAGAAATTGATTTGTCGCCGAAAAATATAAACGATAGCCAGCTCGCTATGATGTTCACGGTATGCGATCCGTGCATACCTGCCGATGCACAAACTGCGCTTGCATTGCACCTGCTGTGTGGGTTTGGTGTGCAGGAAATTGCCGATGCCTACCTTGCCAGCAGGGAAGTGGTGTACAAACGCATCAGCCGGGCAAAGGAAAAATTAAGAGAACACAACATCCGGATACAACAGCCAGGGCTAACCGCTATCAGCGAGCGGCTGGAACGGGTGCTTACAACGTTGTATTTATTGTTTTCGGAAGGGTATTATTCTAAATCGCACGATCTTATTGTACGAAAGGGGCTTTGCAATGAAGCCATGCGCCTTACCCTGTTGCTCACGGAAAACGAGGTGACCAACAAGCCGGTGGTGAGTGCATTGTATGCCTTAATGTGTTTTCACGCCTCAAGATTAGATGCGAGGATGAACGGTACAGGCGAAGCGGTTTTATATGAAGACCAGGATGAAAGCTTGTGGGACCAGTCGCTGGTTGAAAAAGGAATTGAATACCTGAACCTGGCTTCACGCGGCAGTTCTGTATCGCGCTACCACCTGGAAGCCGGCATTGCATACTGGCATACGCATAAGGAAGATGCACCTGCCAAATGGGAAGAAATACTGCAATTGTACAACCAGTTGCTGCAAATTGAATACTCGCCCATAGCTGCGCTCAACCGCACATTTGCGCTTGCCAAAGCCCGCGGTAAAGCAGCGGGTATAAAAGAAGCAGAGAAGTTGCAGCTCAACAGCAACCCGTTTTATTTTTCACTGTTGGGTAATTTATATACTGGTATTGACAATGTTACTGCACTGAAACATTATACTACCGCATTAGGGATCGCAAATACAGCGGCTGATAAACAAACCATCAGGAGGCATATGGAGAAGATTATTCAGGAGATTAAAATTTCCGGGAAATAGATTTTGCCGAAGGCGCTGTATTTTTTCTGCCGATCTTTATTTATAAATTCACAAAACAATGGCAGGTATAAAAATAATCATTACAGGGGCAACGGGCATGGTGGGTGAAGGCATTTTATTTGAATGTCTTCGGAATACCGGGGTGGCGGAAGTGCTGATCATAAACCGCAGGCATTACGAATTGCAGCATCCAAAGCTCAAAGAATTGATCGTGCCTGATTTTTTTAAGCTCGACAACTATGCTGAACAGGTAACAGGTTATGATGGCTGTTTCTTTTGTGCGGGCATTAGTTCTGTAGGCATGAAGGAAGACAAGTTCAGGCATATTACTTATGATACTACCTTGGCCTTTGCCAAAAGCCTGCTAAAAGTGAACAGCAATATGGTGTTTACTTATGTATCGGGCAGCCAAACCGACAGCACGGAAAAGGGCAGGGTAATGTGGGCGCGGGTAAAGGGCAAAACGGAAAACGACCTCGCTGCATTGCCGTTTAAGG
This sequence comes from uncultured Terrimonas sp., assembly GCA_946886925.1. Next base: position 2,626 of record CAMPJQ010000319.1, on the reverse strand, counting down.
CGGAATATAATTTTCGCCCGGGTGTTATGCTGCCCTTCCCCGATCAGAAAAACTGGAAGACGGTATACAAATGGATCGTAAAGTTCATGAGGGTGCTATCGCCGAAAAGCGTGCTGACCATGCAGCAGGTAGGCAGAGCCATGATCAACACGGTTACGAAAGGATATGCAAAAAATATTCTGGAGATTAAGGACATACGGGAGTTGGCTGAAGCCTGATCAGAGTCCCGTTTCCAATAGCGCGATTAATTTCTTCCTTGAAATGCAAATGATCGAAATTACGCTTTGAGTGAAGCCATATCAATTACAAAGCGATATTTTACATCGCCTTTTAACAGGCGTTCATAGGCATTGTTGATGTCCTGTATTTTAATAAGTTCGATGTCTGACGTGATATTGTGCTCACCGCAGAAATCCAGCATTTCCTGTGTTTCGGCAATGCCGCCAATGGTTGATCCGGCAAAGTTTTTTCGCGCGGGAATCAGGCTGAATGCTGCTATGGGTAATGGATGTTCAGGCGCCCCCACCAGTGCCAGGGTGCCATCGGTTTTCAACAGTTTTAAATAGGCATTTACATCGTGCTGGGCTGACACGCAATCCAGCACAAAATGCAATGTATTGGCATTGGCTTTCATTTGCGTTTTATCCTTCGATAAAATTACTTCATCTGCACCAAGGCGTTTTGCATCTTCAACTTTTGATGGCGAGGTTGTAATAACCACAACATGGGCTCCCATTGCTTTAGCGAGTTTTACACCCATATGGCCCAATCCGCCGATACCCACTATGCCTACTTTTTGCCCGGGACCTATTTTCCAATGTTTCAAAGGCGACCAGGTAGTTATTCCTGCACAAAGCAATGGTGCGGTAGCCGCCAAATCCAGGTTGCCGGGAACACGCAAAACAAAATCTTCATCCACAACAATTTTTTCCGAATAGCCGCCAAAAGTTTGCTTGTTCAAATGTTTATCTGCCCCGTTATAGGTTTGGATATTTCCCTTTTCACAATATTGTTCCAATCCTTCTTTACAGTATTCGCATTCTCGGCAACTGTCTACCATACAACCAACAGCCGCCAGATCTCCAATTTTAAATTTGATGACACCACCACCAATTTTGGTAACGCGGCCCACAATTTCGTGTCCCGGAACATTTGGATAAACTGTGCCATGCCATTCGTTACGGGCTGTGTGTAAATCGGAATGACAAACGCCACAGTATAAAATCTCAATCTCAGCATCTTTTGCGGTTGCTTCACGGCGGTCAATGTGCATCTGCTTTAAATCTGCCTCCGGCGCTTCCGTGCCAAATGCTTTTACCGTATATGTATTCATATTTTATTATTGATGTATCACGCAAGTTATTAAATATTCATGCACGTGGGTTTATTCAACTTCAAAGAATAGCTTTGGCGGGGGTTTTTATACCTATCCGCGAAAACAACACCAGCCCAGGGATATAAACGCAGTATCACATAAGACTCAATATAATCAGAATAACGCCTGCGGCGGGCGGGCATAAGCCAGCAAACGACCGTTCGCTTTGCTCACTTCCATTTTTATTTCGAATCGCTTTGCAAAGCAAACTTTGCACACTCCTGAAAACAAAATGCCCCGCTTATGCGGGGTCATTTACTGGCTTGCGGAGAGGGCGGGATTCGAACCCGCGATACAGTTTCCCATATACACACTTTCCAGGCGTGCTCCTTCAACCACTCGGACACCTCTCCTTTTTTAAGGACTGCAAAAATAGCATTATTAGGCTTAGTGCAGGCAGGCCCCTGCATTTATTTTTCAGTGAGTTCGCCCTTTAAAGCTGTTTCAAGAAGTTGCTTTATCTTTTCCACGGGGTATTCCTGACCCAGCAGGAACATCAATTTGGTAACCGCTGCTTCAAAAGTCATATCATGCCCGCTAACAACTCCTATTTCCCGGAGATGCGCACTGGTTTCATATCGCCCCAATTCCACCGATCCACCATCGCATTGCGTCCTGTCTAATATAATAATGCCTTTATCAATGGTTTTTTTCAGACAATCCATAAACCAGGGTGCTGTAATCGTATTTCCATTGCCAAAGGTTTCAAGAATAACAGCCCTGAGCTCCGATGTTTGTAACACCGCGTTTACAGCATGCTGTGTAATGCCAGGGAACATTTTGAGCACGGCTATACCGGCGTTTAACCGGGTATTGATCCGGAAAAGCTCCTTTGGGTATTCTAATATAAACTGGTCATTATATTTAATATCTATACCCGCTTCAGCCAATGGGAGGTAATTGAATGAATTAAAGGCTTCAAATGTTTCTGTATTGTATTTTTTGGTGCGGTTTCCCCTGAACAAGTAATAGTCGAAATAAATACAAACTTCAGGTACCCGCGCTTTGCCGTTTTTTTTGGCGGCAGCAATTTCCATAGCGGTTATGATATTCTCTTTGGCATCGGTACGTATTTCGCCTATGGGTAACTGTGCGCCGGTAAGTATAACAGGCTTGGCCAGGTTTTCGAGCATGAAGCTTAGCGCCGATGCGGTAAAAGCCATCGTATCCGAACCATGTAATATAATAAACCCGTCATAGTTCGCATAATGGGCATAAATGATGTTCGCCAGTTCTATCCATATTTCAGGC
>CAMPJQ010000318.1 GCA_946886925.1 uncultured Terrimonas sp. | reverse complement strand
CAAAAGTCATGATCACCATTTCAAACCCTACTTCCGCGCATTGATCTATTGCTTTCTTAACAGGTTCATCCGCAGCGCTGCTTACATGCATGATAATGGGATTTTCGGTTACCCACGGTGCAATGGTACGGTATAGTTTTCGTTCGCTTAATCCTCTCCGTTCCCTGTCGTAGCTGTCGTAAACGAGTTCCCACAACCGCATGCTTTCAAAAGATGCACCGGGCGCAAGTTCCTGCCCCATGCCGGTTTTGGGCATACATACCAGCAGTGAAGGGGTTTGCAATGCATAGTTCACCTGGGTAGTATAGGAAGGATCGGTTTGCCATTCTACACAGGCGTTTTGCGCGGCATTGGGCGACATGGAGCCAAATGCAAAATCGCTTTCTGTAAATATGGGGGGCAGCTCCCAACGCTGCTTATGTTCCACTGCACTTTCTGCCTCAGTTACTGCCAGGTGCTCACTTTTAATGTTATTTACTATAATTTCCTGCCTGCTGTTGTTTTCTACACTTACCCATTTGCTCAGCAGGGGTAATCCATCGTATAATTCGTAGTGCACTTTTACGGTTAAGCCCTGCAAAAAATCAAGATCGGCGTCCGTTTCGCTGGATTCACCCAACAGCAATACCCGTTCTATTTTGCTACGCCCCATTGTACCCGCTTCGCCACGCACCGTTTTACCACCGCGGGGGTCCGTCTTACCTACACGGATATGCGAAGGCATACTGCTAAGCGGCAGTTCAGCAAGTGTTGTATAATTTTTACCATCGGCAGATATGCTGTATATCATTTTACCCGTAGCCAGCAAAATCTTCAAATAATACGATTTGCCAGGGTCAAAGCCTTCGAAGCTTTGGCTTTTGCCATCATGAAATATTCCAAAGCGCCGGTTTCGGGGCGAAAGATAGAATTTGGATGATTGCTCTCCATCAAACTGCAACGCTATGCCAGGGCCGTATCCGCTGCTTTGATCCGTGCCTGTATTCAGTTTACAGATGATCACTTTGGTATCAGCAGGTAAAGCCCGTTCGCCAAATACAACAGCATTTGCCGGAGCCATCATTTCACCTGCCTTACCTTCGTTATTGAATGCATTTGCAGCCGCATTAACGGTAACGATATTCCATTCGGGCGACAGTTTAATAAAATCATCTTTCAGTAAAACCGCTCTTTGTGCATCTCCGGCAGTAAGGTTTTGGAAATTGCGAATGATGGTTTCATCGGCTTTGTAAGTAAATGCAAGTTCTATCCCTTTGGGCGGCCAGGGCAATTGCTGCGACGACCATTCGGTACGGCGGTTCCATTCAAAACGCGCTTTGATGGGAGATGTGGCGTATGATACCAGCTTTAAGCTGTAAGGATCAGCCTTCATTTCGGGTATCCATTCGGGTAAGAGATAGTTGCCAATGGGCTGCCCCGTTAATCCACCGGCTTTTATTTCATGACCGTTTATCCAGAGTACAGCTTCCGGCGATACTGCGCGGACAAGCGCTTCATTGGTAACTAAGTTATCCAATCCTATGGTTGCGCCATTTGGAGAAAGAGTGAAAGTTCTTGTTATCAACCCGTTGCTCAAGGCCATGTAACCTTCCGGTGTTTTGTACACAGTGGAGACCTGCGCTGCACCGCTTAGCAGCCAATCGGTTTTGCTGCGCAATTGCGTTTTATTATACAGTGGCAGCACGTCAACACGAATGTTTTGCGCACCTGCGATAATGCATTGATACGTGGCAACAAATGCCAGCATCGTTTTAAAAATGTTTATTTTCACTTCTTTTGTTGATTGGTTATTGAATTACTGTTTTGGCTTGAATAAGTGATCGGTGAATTCATTGCAAAGAATAGGTCTGGGAGTATTTCAACCCGCTTATTCTATTTATCTCCGCCCGGACCATTCCTTAAAAATGCAATATATTTTTCTAAGTATTCTTTAGGTGGCGTATGCCACTCTGCAGTTCTGCTTACTTTGGTGCGGGCACAGTGATAAGCAAACTCGTATAATATGTTTTCTATTTTTGGATTGGGGATCAAAGCTCCGTCTTCTCCCATAACAAATGCGCCCCTGCTCCCGGTTTTAACCTCTTTTGCTATCTCAAGCATTGCATAGTATACAGGAAGGCGTGCAGATTTTACTCTTACCAAATACTGGGGATGATGTGCGACTTTCTTTTCCGCCCTGTCAAAAATCCGGTTGTATTCCGCAATTAGATTTTCCGATAAAAAACTTTCTTTTTCCTGCACCGGAGAGCCGAATATAGACATTTTAACACTCTTACCCGACTGGTTATTATCATGCAGCAGCTTTATGTATTCTTTTATATCCCGCGCGGCAGTACCATAATAAGCATCAATAAATTCATTTTTTTCTTTTTCAATATCAACATCGGGGCTCCACAACATTTTAGCGATCATATAGGCTCTTAGCGGCGCAAAATCGCCGCCAGACTGAATATTACCCTGCTCAAACAATGCAGATACATTATTGTTCCTAAGAAATTGAATGTTCGGCTGCAGTACGCGGAGATTAGGGAACGGCGCGAACAGGTGTGAAAAACGAATTACATAATCCCACACCAGAATATTATCAGTCAGCTTTCCCCACCCAATTAAATCTTCACAAAAAGCTTTATCACCTACAGTCATAGGATCATTTCGTGAACTTTCAATACTGCATAGCATGATATTCACATTCTTAAAGGGTACAATGCCTGCAGGCGGAGTACGCGAGTACTGATAAGCCAGCGTTGAAATAATTTTATCCGGAAATCTTTCTGCTACTTTATTTACAAACGTAAGCAAAGAACCCATACCCAGGGCTGTGTATCCTCCTCCCCCATGTGTGGAGAGCATCTTTTCATCTGATGAAAAGGCAGCGTATTGGCTGTCTAACGCCGCACATTTTTCACAACGGCAATAATTTACATTGTCGTTCTGGCTAACCGACCAGTATAGCGCTTCCGGTTTTTTGTTTATTGCTTTTTGCAGATTTTCACATACAATTTCCAGCACATCGGGATTGGTTAAGCACAACTGTGCTTCCGGCTGGTAACTGGAACCGTCCCATGACGGGATTACACCCGCATGTCTTTTGCCATCGTAGAAGCTGAAATATTCCGGGTGCATTTCGCCGTATACTTTGGGATCGAGCAGGCTGTGAAACGTATGTACCCAATAGCCCCACTGCGTTTTATCGCCGCCCCTGCCTTCAAAAGAATTAAGTTTATGCCAGTCCATATATTCCGGATCGTACACATCATTATAATAGGTTTCCCTGAAACTGAAAGCCGGCAACTGCATATCATTTATGGGCTGAAGTTTTATCGTTTTCCGGGTAGGCACATAGGTAAAATCCGATGTATATTTTCTACAACCAAGGTATTTATCAAGGAATGTATATACACTGTATATCACTCCCTTTTTATCACCTCCTGTCAATATCAATTTATCCTTGTCTGTTTTAATGAGTAACCCGTCCTGCTTCAACTGACTGTAATCTATCTGATCCTGCTCAGACCTGTTTACCCTGCCAATCAAAATTTCGGAAGCGGTGCTTTTTTCGTTATCGGCGACTACCGGTAAATTTACTCCCGTAATCCTGAATAAATAATCCTGCAGCACTTTGGCTGCCTGGATCTCCACCAAAGTGGCTTTTTCGGGAATTACAATGCTATAGGATGATTTTCCTTTTTTTATCAGGGTAAGTTTTTGGGCTACTACCATGTTTAAGCAGTACATTAAAAAAGCTACCAGGAAAAATAATTTCTTCATGTTCAGGATTTATTATTTAAAGTGTGCCTTGCTTTAAAAGCAAGCTGAAAGATAATAAATAAGGCGTAAGTAGAAACAAACGCCCGTTTAACCTTAGTGGACATATTCCTAAACTAACTGCTCGTTTAAACTAACAAATACTTTAACCGGCAACAGGAGGTGAATTTCTTTTTTTACATTAGCAGAACATTTATTTCTTAGCTCTCTTTTCCAGGTCTTCCCTGTTTATTATTAAAATTTTCCCGGCAGCATTATTATTTTTAAAGGCTACTGCCCGCAACTGGTATATTCCTTTTGGAATTTCCACAGGCTGCCCTTTGTATTCATTTGAAAAGGAATCAGGATTCGTATTATTAAATGTGTAATAAATTTTCAGGTCATCTATATCTGTACTTAAGCTTACAAAAAACTGATCCTTGTCATTTCGCTTCACATCAGCCAATATATCAAAAGCAGCTCTCGAGTAGTTAATTTCAGCCGCTTCGAGCCGGTTAAAATGGGGCTCCAGCTTTTGTTGAAAATGTTTCCAGTTTTGTTTTGCTTCCGGCGACCAGAATACTTCCGCCAGGGCCAACCCGCGCGGCCATGTCATATACTCCGCATGACGTCCAGTGGGAACAGATTCTGTCCACAAATTTCCCTGTCCGCCAAGCACAAGCGAAGGATTTACACTATCCGGCACAGGGTCCCACTGGTAGGAAGTTTTTAGTCGCAGCATACTATAGGTGTCCGGTTCAAGGGCGGGATCGCCCTGGTAT
>CAMPJQ010000317.1 GCA_946886925.1 uncultured Terrimonas sp. | reverse complement strand
GCTAAAAAAACAGCAAAAAAAGCCGCCCCTAAAAAGAAAGCACCAGCTAAAAAGGCTGTAAAAAAAGCTGCACCTAAAAAGAAGGCTCCTGCTAAAAAAGCCGCCCCTAAAAAGAAAGCACCGGCTAAGAAAGCACCGGCTAAAAAAGCACCTGCAAAAAAAGCAGCAAAAAAAGCGGCCCCTAAAAAGAAAGCGCCTGCTAAAAAACCAATGGTAGCTCCCGTTACAGAGCCTGTAATGCCACCTCCGGCAGAGCTTCCTTCATCTCCTTCCGAAGATAACGGCGGATTATTCAGCTTATAGATACCTTTTGGGTAAATAATAAAACATTATCTATATAGCGCAGCTAAGATGGTTGCGCTTTTTTATTTTATATATTCACTCATTTCCCGTTGATATTGCGATGCAATGGCTTTTGCTTCCGATGCGAAATCTTCTTTTTCACCCGCAAAAATAATTGCCCGTGAAACATTTATAAGGATACCATAGTCTTTGTTCATCGCTTTTTCAGAAATTTCTTTCAGGCTGCCTCCCTGGAAACCTACGCCGGGAACAAGAAAAAAGTGGTCGGGTAGTATATTACGGATATTGATAAATTCTTCCGACTGGGTAGCCCCTATTACAAACATCAGGTTTTCTGCTGATCCCCATCCCGCTACAGTTCGCAAAACTTTTTCGTACAATCTTTCTTTGCCAGTTTGCTGTAACTCAAAATCTTTCGCTCCGGGGTTGGAGGTAAGCCCTAATACGATAGTCCATTTGTTTTTGTATTCCAGGAAAGGTCTTACACTGTCTTCACCCATATATGGCGCAACGGTAATTGCGTCAAAATTTAAGACTTCAAAAAATGCTTTTGCATACTGCGATGATGTGTTGCCAATATCTCCACGTTTGGCATCCGCTATGGAAAAATGGGTAGAAGGAATATAGTTTACTGTTTTTTCCATAGCCTCCCACCCCCTGATGCCCTGGCTTTCATAAAAGGCGGTGTTTATTTTATAACTTACGCAATGATCTTTCGTTGCGTCAATGATTTGTTTATTAAACTCAAAAACGGGGTCGGCGTATGATAAAAGATGCCCCGGGATTTTATTGATGTCTGTGTCTAACCCTACACACAGGTAAGATGACTGGGTTTTGATATGTTCTGAAAGTTGTTTTCTGGTCATATGACGAAGATAATAAGGAAAGAAGAAACAAGAGAAAAGGGGGGAGCTACTATCACCCTAAGCTGATTTATTTTGTTTTTTTTTGCCTACATAATCGTGCAGTACTGATACATATTCTTCAAAGGCCTGTATACCATTTGCTGTTATTTTACATAAAGTTTGCGGATAATTATCTTTAAACTGCTTAACCACATCAATATATCCTGCCTCTTTTAGTTTTTGAATTTGTACGCTCAGGTTACCTGCCGTTGCCCTGGTTTTTTCCCTTAAAAATGTAAATTCTGCTTCTTTCACACCTATCAGAAGTGATATAATTGCCAGCCTTACCTGTGAATGCAATATAGGGTCTAAGTCTTTAAACATGCGCTTTTTGTTGATTTAACTACGGTTAATTGCATTGCGCAAGCAGATCTTCTGTTTGCTTTTTACCCCAATGCGGATGAAGTGGTTTTACCTTTTCCGCATTATATAATTCTAATGCCTTTTCCAGCACCGGTTTTGCTTTGCTTTTGCCACCCCCAAACTGTTCGGGTGTATTAAATATGCCGGCTGCCTGTAAATAATATAACCTGGGATTATCAGGGTCAAGTTTCAATCCCTTTTTTAAGGCCGCATCCGCTTCCTGTCCATAGGTCATCCAGCGGGTTTGAGGATCAACCAGCATTTGCTGGGTGGCCGCCATATTGCGTATAGCACAAAGCTCTGCATTGGTTTCAATTGCTTCTGCTTTGTTGCATAAGTCTTTTATTTTTGAAGCATTGGTATCCTTATCCATTTTACTATCCATCCACCCCCCGGTAGTTAAACACAATGCAGCATAATAATATGGCAGCCATTGCGTTTTTTCAGCATCGCCAATGCGTTCAAAAGCATTTGACAACTCTATAAGATCAGCTACATCTTTTGTAGTTTCCATCTGCGATAGCTTAGCTTCCATCGCCTTTACATATTTTTCATTCTGGGCAAACAGTGCAGTTGCCGTAAAAGTTATTAAAGCAATACAAAGGATATGTTTCATTTTTTCAGTTTTTCTCCTTTCCCTTAAAAGGATGTGTTTATGAATATAAGACCCCAAAGGGAACGGGGTTTGGAACTATAAATTATTATTAATAGCCTCTTCCGTCCTGTCTACTCCCAGGCTTATAAAAGCGCCGATAAATACAAATGTTTTGGAAGGAGGTAATATGGCCGACTTCCGGTAACCATTGTACGAATAATTATAACCATATACCTGGTCAATTCCAAAAATATTGTTAACCGATAATACCAGTACAGTAAACCTGCGGCTCTCTTTATTAAAGAGGTTGGGCAAATAGTTGGCGCTGAAACTTATATTGTGATAATCTTTCGTTTTGCCAATATCGGAAAATTTATAATTGCTGTCATCGTATATGATATTATAATAGGGCCGTCCACTTGCATAGGTATACGACATGTTGAATCCTGCTTTCCATTGGGTAACAAATTTTTTCATAACCAGGGAAACGGTATGCTTTGCTGCAAAGTTCGGTTGTATAGCATAGGGGAAATTGATGAAATCTCTTTTGGTATCGAGGTAAGAATAGGATATCCAGTAATCAAAGTCCTTAAAAGTTTTTTTATCGCGCCAAAAAAATTCAATGCCTTTTGCATCACCATGGCCATTATTATTTACTGCAATCTGCTGATTAGGATTGATCATATCCGTTTTTATAAGATCCTTATACTTTTTATAGAATATTTCTGCCCGGAAAGTAGTCTTGTCCGTTACACTCTGGTACTGGGCGATGTAATGTGTGGCTTTTGAAAAAGTAAGTATGTCCGGGGAGGGGAAATATTTTGTTTCAGGATTTTGGTAAAAAATCCCATAAGCCACTGATGCCTGGCTTTGTCTGCCCGTTTTATAGGCCAGGGCAATTCTTGGCGCTATATTGTTTTTATTCACAAGAGAAGCATGTTCAAACCGGCCACCCAATTTTGCTGCCAGGTCGTTGGTAAGATATATGTCTGTTTCTGCAAATAAAGCTGTTGTATTATCAATGATACTGTTGGAAAATGTTGATCCCGTATATAAAGTATACCCTGTTTTATCATTGCTGTAATTATATTCTGTACCAAATCGCAATACTGAGATTCCCCTGAGTCGTTTATCAAATACCAGTTTTGCATTAAAGTAATTGCCCCGTGCAGAAACATCAAAAGTTTTATATTCGAGGCTGCGTATAATAACATCTTTATTAAATGCATCCTGCAGTCCACCACGAATATTGTCTCTGTTGTTGCTGTAAGATATGCCTGTATTCAGCTTCCAGCCGTCGCCTAAATTTTCCCTGTATGCCATGTTGTGATACAGGTTGAGGCTGCTGAGCCGGAAAACATCTTTGTATCCCATTGTATCCAGGCTTGAATTGCGAATGCCTACCTGGTTTGCACTGAAATAACCATAATATTTCAGCATTCCTGTTTCTGAAGTTTTAATGCGAAAGTTGACGTCTGCCGTGTGGAAGTCGGGGATTTTAAAATAATCGGGCCGTTGTTTGACGGCCTTAAAAGCCAGCCACAGGTTCCCATAACTATAGCTGGTGCCCCAGGAGGATTTCTTATTTTTTGCGAGATGCTGGTAACCGCCATTAATACTTAATACGGATACGCCGAAATCGCCCGAACTTTGTTCAGGCAAATCTATAGACTCGAGTATGAGCGCAGATGAAAGCGCTTGTCCATACAATGCAGAGTAACCACCTGTACTGAAAACAGTGCCTTTAAACAAAAACGGAGAGAAGCGTCCCCGTTGAGAGATGCCCGGTACGCTGCTGTAGAAAAAATTATTTACCAGGGTGCCATCAATAAATGTTTTGGTTTCGGCAGCAGTTCCTCCTCTTACGAACAGCCCTTCGCTTTCGCCTACCTGCTGTGCTCCCGGCAATGTTTTTAATGCTGCTGTAACATCTGCATTGGCGCCTGCTGTTGTGGCTATATCTATAGAGTTGAGCACCGTTACTCTTTTTTTGTCACTGGCCTCAAAACTCCCGGCAGTAATTACTACGGCTTTTAGTTCGCTTACTTCTTCTCTTAATTCAGCATTCGCTGTAACTGCAGGTACCGAAATATCTATGGATTGTTCAACTGACCTGTATCCAATAGCGCTTATGGTTAATAATAAATTCCCCTTTTCCGTAGTCGTAAAAGAAAAGCTTCCTGATGAATCGGAAGTGGCACCATCATAAGTATCTTTTAAGGTAATACTGGCGCCGGCTACAGGCCTACCCTTGTTATCCTTAATTTTTCCTGAAATTACAGATTGTCCATACGTCGCCGACGAAAAACAAAATAGAAGAAAAGCAGTGAAAATCAGCATTCTCACAATTGCAGATTTATTATAAAT
>CAMPJQ010000316.1 GCA_946886925.1 uncultured Terrimonas sp. | reverse complement strand
GGTTGCCAGCGAACCGCTGATCTCCGACCCGGCGGCTATGGAAATTGATGAGTACGGCCGCATGTACGTGGTGGAAATGCATGGCTACCCGTTGGACAAAACCGGTTCGGGAAAAATAAAGCTGCTCAGCGATATTGATAGCGACGGACAAATGGATAAAAGTATTGTTTTTGCAGAGGGACTGGTATTGCCTACAGGCATTATGCGCTGGAAAAAGGGCGTGATGGTTACCGACCCGCCCAATGTGATGTACTTTGAAGACAGCGACGGCGATGGTAAGGCGGATATCCGCGACACTTTGCTAACGGGTTTCGCATTGTCGAACCCCCAGCATAATGTTAACAATCCTATACTGGGAATTGACAATTGGATCTACGTAGGCCATGAACCCGCTGTGACGCCCAAAGTATATGAAAAGGAATTCGGCGACCGCGGAACCGATATTTACTATACCGCGCAAAAAGACAGTCCGCGCCTGCCTGATAACGCGCTCGGCCGCAGTATACGTTTTCGGCCAGACCGGATGCAGTTAGAAACGCTTTCAGGCAATACACAGTTCGGACATGGCTTCGATACCTGGGGCCGTCATTTATTAGTGAGCAATGCAAATCATATCATACATGAAGTAATTGCGGATGCTTACCTGCGCCGCAACCCCGCGCTGCTGGTGTCGAATGCCATGCAATCCATTTCCGATCATGGCTCCGCAGCAGACGTTTATCCGATTACCAAAAACCCGGATCACCAGTTGCTCACGGATATTGGCGTATTTACCTCCGCCTGCGGACTGACTTTTTACCAGGGCGGGCTGTTTCCTTCGCCTTTCGACAGTGTGAGCTTTGTTGCCGAGCCCGTAAGCAATATCGTACATGCGGATATTGTGCGTGATAAGGGCGCCAGCTTTACGGCCAGCCGTTTATACGATCGTAAAGAATTCTTAGCCTCTACCGATGCCTGGTTTCGCCCGGTGAATATGTACATTGGGCCGGACGGTGCACTGTATATATGCGACTATTACCGCCAGATCATTGAGCATCCCGAATGGATGGCAGATGACGTGGCAAAATCGGGAGCCCTGTACAATGGCATGAACCAGGGAAGGATATACCGTATAACGCCAAAGGATACCCCAGGTGCATCGTGGATCAGCGGGCTGAAGTTAGGTGATGCCACCGACATACAACTGGTGGAAAAATTAGCCCACCCGAATATATGGTGGCGACGAAACGCGCAGCGCCTGCTTACAGACCGGAAGAAAAAACAAGCCGTTTCTGCCCTCATTGAAATGGCCAACAACATATCATCACCCGCCGGAAGGCTCCATGCACTATGGACACTGGAAGGGTTAGACGAACTTCGCCCGGAGCATATCATAAAAGCGTTGCATGATACTACAGCCGGCATTCGCGAAAACGCCATTCGCCTGGCAGAGCCCTTCCTGACTACCAGTCGTGAACTGGTAAATAAATTGTATACCCTCCAAAACGACAGCAATGCCCGCGTTCGCTTTCAACTGGCATGTACCCTTGGTTATATCATTACAGCAGAAGCCGCCAAAGCAAGAGAAAATATTTTGTTTCGTGATATCAGTGATCCGTGGGTACAGATCGCGGTACTTTCGGCAGGTTCTCCCCAACCATCACGTTTATTAGAAGCGGTGCTGCGCCGCTTTAAAGAAGATGTGCCCGCGTATGCCTCATTGGTTGAACAATTAAGCGCCATGGCAGCCGCAGGTGAAACGCCAGAACCAATTCAATCGCTGATCAGGAAGGCCCTGCAAACAAAACCGGCGAACCATACAGCATGGCAGGCAGCGGTTTTAAAAGGATTGGTAAAGGGCATGCGCAACAGAAAGGATTACGCACCTTTTAAAAAAGAGCAGGAGCTGCTCTTGCAATATGCGTTTATCCACCCTTCGCCGTCTATAAGAAATGCCAGCTTACAGTTATTGCGTGTAACGGGACTACCCGAAGGCGCACAAACGAAAGCAAGACTTGAACAAGCGGTCCGCATGGCCGAAAACCAAAGTGAATCCGTTGAAAAAAGAGTAGAAGCCATCCAATTTCTTTCATTGGACGATCCCTCTCAAAATGCAGGCTTGTTGAAAAGCCTGATATCACCAACAGAACCTACCGCCATACAACTGGCAGCACTGCGTACGCTAAGCGCCATACCTGGTACGATGACCAGTAATTACTTATCAGAACAGTGGGCTTCGCTTACCCCCGCCCTGCGTGATGCGGGTATCAACAGCTTTATGCAGGGTGATGACCGGATCGCATTACTGTTAGACGCAATAGAAACCGGGAAAATTGATCCTTCTGCTATTGGATGGCCCCGCAGCGTAGCATTGATGGCGCAGGGCAACGAAACATTGCGCAACCGCTCCCGCGCTTTGCTCAGCAAGCCGGAAAGCGAACGCTCAGCCATCATCAAATCCTATCTTCCGGCACTTAGCTTAAAAAGTAACGCCGACAGTGGTAAGATCGTTTATCAAAACAACTGCGCCGTTTGCCACCAGGTGGGTGGCGCCTATGGTGTAGCATTCGGGCCCGACCTGGGTACGATCCGCAACCGCCGCCCCGAATCTGTAATGAACGACATACTCGATCCCACCCTGTCTATTGCTGATGGCTATGATATCTGGTCGGTTCAACTTACATCGGGTGAAACTGTGCAGGGTTTGATTGAAACAGAAACACCCACCGCCATTACCTTAAACAATTATGGCGGGCAAAAAACAACCATTGCCCGGCACGACATACAATCACTTAAAGCGTTGGGCATGTCGGCCATGCCGGCCGGGCTGGAAAAGCAGATCACGCAGCAGCAAATGGCCGACCTGCTGGCCTATATACGGCAGGCGAAATAAGGTTATATTAAGCCGGAACGATATATAACATGCTGATTCCTGTAGGCCAACTCACCGGGATTATTATATTTCAGCAATTGCAGCACAACAAAGGCTTTATGTGTAAAATTGTCTTTCATTTTAAAAACCCGTGCTATATTCTTATATAAGCATTCCGTAGTTCCGGTTTTGAAATAGTATCCTATGATAACCAAATGGACTATGGATTCCTGCAATTGTGAACTAATTTAGCGCATTCAATATTTTAATAAGCAATGCCTGCATTCCTACACTTAAAACATCGGGAATTTAATTGTTAATTTTAAAAAAAAACTATGCTCCAAAAATTTTTGAGGTTACAACCCCTGGTCCTTATGCTGTTATGCTTTTACAGCTGCCAAAAAGAAACAAGCAATGCCACCCTTTCCGGGCAAAATGGCAACAACAGTGCCACGATGAGGGCTGCAGATCAAATGTCTCTACTGATTACAGATGGAGAGTGCCCTCCGCTTGTAAAAGAACTTAAAGATGTATTTTCTTATGTGGATCCATTAAACGGCCCCAACGCGGAAGACCTTTATGGTACTATTACGATTACCGATATGGGGAATACAATTGAAGTAAAGATTGAAGCCAAAACCGGCTATTTCATTGAACGCATCAATGCTTCTTATGGCAGCCTTGCTGATGTTCAAAACTCAACTGCAAATTGGGAAGCCTGTTCCGGAACAGGCTTGTTCAACAGCAACTATTTGTATTCCGACAAAAAGACTATTGAAATTTTTACAATCCCTGCTTCTGCCCTTGGCACAGACGGTTGTATCTGGTTTGCTGCCAATGTACGCGTATTCAGCATAAATAGTATCGTAAGGTGTGCGTATGGTTATCCGGCCGATGCACCGGATGCCAGCAGTGAATGGAAGGGTGCTTTTAAATTCTGCAGGTGTGCTCCGCCACCCCCTGCCGACTGCGGACAGCTAAGAACGCAAACACCCGGAGGCTGGGGAGCTGAACCCAAGGGTAATAATCCCGGTGCATATCTTCACTCAAATTTTGCGGCTGCATTTCCTGATGGACTGTACATTGGCTGCTACCCCGGTAACTATTATGTAAACCTAAGTTCTGCCCAGGCAATTACTGATTATTTACCTGCAGGAGGTGAACCAGCGGTATTATCTGCCAATTATACAAACCCATCTACAACGGCATTGAAAAATACACTTGTCAGTCACTTAACTGCCCTAACACTAAGTGTTGGCTTCGACAATTACGATCCGGCATTTGGCGCTGCAGGAACTGGTCTTAGCAGTATGATAATCACATCCGGCGGCTTTGCCAACCAGTCTGTATCGGCCTTCCTGGAAGAAGCCAATAAGGTATTGGGCGGATGCAGCACCAGCTATACCGTTGAGCAGGTTCTTGAAACAGCAACAAAAATCAATGAGAATTATACAGATGGAAAGATTAATAATGGTTATCTCTCCTGCCCTGAATAATTATAATGATATTACCTGATTTGTAAACCCTTCTTGTAAAAAAGAAGGGTTTACTTTTAGACTTTTATTTCAGTTGTAAAAACTGAATCCCTGGTAATTCAATACCGGGTTATATCTCACCCTACCTTCCGCAGGATTGTGCCCGCGTGTTTCCGGTGCATACCCTATTCGTGTTTTGGCATTATTTATC
>CAMPJQ010000315.1 GCA_946886925.1 uncultured Terrimonas sp. | reverse complement strand
GTCTTTAAAAAATATGTGCAATGGTACTGTTTTTGAGCTGCTTTAGCCTTATTTTTAGTCTTTTTCTGTTCATTTTATCCACGCTGTGTGGATAGATTATTGCCGGAAAAATAAATTAACATGACCTTGCAAAAAAACAGCCCGGCAGTAAAAAAAATCCTCCTCTTTGGCGCCGGCAAATCTGCTACCTGTTTAATTGATTATTTAATAAAACAAGCCGTATATCATAACTGGCATATTGCGATTGCAGATGGTAATGTAGAACTGGCGCAGCGTAAATCAGGCAGTTCTTTATACGCCACTCCCCTACAGGTTGATGTAAAAGATGGTGAGAAAAGAAATGAATTGATTGAGCAGGCTGATATTGTTGTTTCAATGCTGCCGCCATCGCTCCATTCGCTGGTAGCAAAAAATTGTATTGCAGCCGGACGGCATTTGCTTACCGCTTCATATGTTGATGAAGACATCAGAAAGCTGGAACCGGAGATTAAAAAGAAAGGCCTGCTATTTCTTTGTGAGATGGGGCTTGATCCGGGCATTGATCACATGAGCGCCATGCAGCTCATTCACCGTATTCATAATAACGGTGGAAAGATCAATTCGTTTTATTCGCATTGCGGCGGATTGGTAGCGCCGGAAAGCGATAATAATCCCTGGCATTATAAAATAAGCTGGAATCCGCGCAATGTAGTATTGGCCGGAAAAACCGGGGCGGTCTATAAATTAAATAACAAAACGCTGCTACTGCCTTATCATTTGTTGTTTGATCCTGACCGCACTGTGGAAATACCCGGACATGGCCGTTTATCCTGGTACGCCAACAGGGATTCGTTGTCGTATATTCCTTTATATGGATTAGAAGAAAGTTCCACCTTTATCAGGACCACATTGCGCCACCCTGATTTTTGTACAGGCTGGAAAAAAATAGTTGAGCTGAATCTCACAGACGAAACAAAACAATATGATACCCATGAGATGAGTTATAAAACATTCTTCGAAACGCACCTGCAGCAAAATGGATTTATAAAAACAGATAGACTGTCCGGCACCGAAACGGCATTGCTGGCTTACCTGGGTTTGTATGAAGATGAAAAAATAAACAACGGATTATGTACTGCAGCCGATATTTTACAAATGGCTCTTGAAAGAAGGTTAATGCTGGAGCCCGAAGACAAGGACATGATCATTATGATGCATGAAATCGGTTATGAAATCAAAACACAGTTTAAAAAAATAAGAAGTACGCTTATTGTTAAGGGTGAAAACAGCCTGCATACCGCTATGGCAAAAACCGTTGGCTTACCCTTAGGCATAGCCGCAACCCTGCTGCTGCAGGGAAAGATTAAACTCAGCGGTTTGCACATTCCCGTAATGCCTGAAATATATGCACCCGTTTTGGAGCAATTGCGGAAAGAAGGAATTGTGTTTGAAGAAAGCTGATGTGGAAGAAGCAAGAAGCAAGAACCAAATCACAAGAAACAAGAAAAGCCCGAAGCTATAAATCCGAAACACGAAGAAATACAAAGAACCAAAAAACAAATCACAAATAAATTTCAAATACTAAATTTCAAATCCTTCAACAACTCCGCAAGCAGCCCCACTCCTTCCGTTGCCGGCCTTTCAATAACTATAATATCCTGTACAGCGGAAGTGTAGGGTATTTTTTTATCAATAATAAATTTGGGTATGCCATAAGGAGCATAATGCAGTAACCCTGCTGCCGGGTATACCACCAGTGAGGTGCCCACCACCACAAAATATTCTGCCTCACCGGCTATGGCAATTGCATCTTCAATCATGGGTACAGGTTCTTCGAACCACACGATATGCGGACGCAATTGTGCGCCGTCTTCTGCCCTGTCGCCCAAATGAATATCACCGGCAATATCATATACAAGGCGTTCATTTTTTTCACTGCGCATTTTCAGTATCTGCCCGTGCAGGTGCAGCACTTTGGTTGAGCCTGCACGCTCATGCAGATCATCAATATTCTGGGTAATGATATGCACGTCAAAATCTTTTTCCAGTGCAGCCAAACCCGTATGTGCGGCATTGGGTTGGGCCTCCAGCACATTTTTCCGGCGCAGGTTATAAAATTGCAGTACCAGCTCAGGATCTTTTTTCCATGCGCGGGGTGTGGCCACATCTTCAATATTATAACCCTCCCACAAACCATCGCTGTCTCTAAAGGTTTTTAAACCGCTTTCGGCACTGATACCTGCGCCTGTAAGCACAACTAATTTTTTCTTTTTCATCTGCCGGTTAAAAATCGAATGTAGGCAAAATGCCGGTTACATGGCATTTGTTGGGGGATACAAATTATTTATGTACCGCAATTGTATTCTTTTTTTTGCGTGTAAGTACCATCCATATCACCCCGCCCAATAACCAGAGCGGCCAAATTTTCACCAATACAATAATTAATGATTGCACCATCAACCAGCCATCAAGTGCACTATCTTTTAGGGCTTTCCAAAAAGCATACTCATTCTGTGGTTCAGGTTTCAGTCCAAGTTGCTGGAAAAAAGTAAGCCTGATGGTGCTTAATGCAGACTGGTGCTGAATATAATTTATCCTCCCTGCCGCGGATTCAATCTCCTCCTGCAGGGTTCTTATTTCATTTTCCACTTTTAATATTTCCTCAATATTACGCGCCTGGTTTAAAAAATCGTAGTACCGGTCTTTTACTTTTTCTTTTGCCTGCATCCTGGCTTTTGTATCAATAAATTCTTCACTTACATCTTCGCTGGTTATATTTTTTTGAGATACGCTATCTGCAGATCCCGATAGCCGGTCAAGCAATTCATCAAACTTTTCCCGCGGCACGCGTATCACCATTTCATTTTTTATTTGTGATGACATTTGCACTTCGGAAGCCGACGCAATATAACCTCCGGTTGATCTCACGGCTTCTTTTATCGCATTACCGGAAGATTTTGCATCATTAACATACATTTCCAAAACAGCATTTTTTATAAGCTGTTTATTCCAGTCTGCCGGAACGGACGGTGGAGATTGCAACTGATTGTTTTGCGTTTTTTCACCGGGAGCTTTTTGCTTTACCTGCCGGATTTCTTCGTTTTGTAAGCTTTCTCTATTAGCGGGTATGTTTGCAGTGTTTATATCGCTCACGGTTATTTCAGCGGGTTCCATTGATTTCTTATTTTTGAGATTGCACGACAATAGGGAGCCTGCTATTGCCATTACAGCAATCAGTATTCGTAGATGCATGATAAAAATTTATTTAATAGATAGATGCAGGAAACTGGATTTTACACAAGCCGGAGAGCTTTATATGCGCAAGTATATTTATTTCTCCTTTATACCCATGATGTAAGAAGGTAACCTTTGGGAGAGAATAAACATTTGTAAAAAATAAACAAATCAGCTACGACCCTGCATCGCTTCTCTTTCCGCATCAAGCAAAAAATTGTCGCGGTTGACGATAATAAGGTTTTTATACCCAACGATCTTTAACCAATATACAATCCAGCAAACAAAGCTTGCAATAATGCATATTCCTCCCAATAAGGGGCTGATGTTGCTGCGGTTCAGTACCAGACTTCCCAAATAAAATAAAGTCATGGCCAACCCTAAAGCATAAGTGGGCCGTTCTTCAGCTACGGGTATATTTAGCCGGGTGCATTCATTTTTAATAGAATCGGACATGCGGCTGACTACTATAAATTGCCACACAATATTAAATAATGGAACAAATAACAGCCACACCTGTGCCGGAGCCATCGTCCTGCTTTCGGGGGCAATAGCTGCCAGCGCTTTTTGCAGTGTAAGCAGGTAAAAAATAAAGGGCACCAGAAACGCAAGAAGAAATCCGATCATTATCCATCCATACAACATAATGTGTATTTTAAAAGTTTTGGATAAATATAAGATATTACCAAAAGTATTTCTTTTATAAGCGGCATTACCATTTGCCAATCTTACCCTATTTTTATTGCTCGAAAAATATACAATTATGCAAAAAGCACATGAAATTGATTACCGTATTTATGGCGAAGAAATGCAGTATGTAGATGTTGAGCTAGACCCGGGCGAAACCGCAATGGCGGAAAGTGGCGCTTTTATGATGATGGACGATGGTATACAAATGCAAACAATTTTTGGGGACGGAACACAGCAACAGGGCGGTGGCTTTATGAACAAATTATTTAGCGCGGGCAAAAGACTGCTTACCGGTGAAAGCCTGTTTATGACGGCTTTTACCAATACCGGGCAGGGTAAAAAAAGAGTAGCCTTTGCTTCTCCGTACCCGGGTAAAATTATAGCGCTCGACCTGTATGAGCTTGGCGGTAAAGTGGTGTGCCAGAAAGATTCTTTTCTGTGTGCTGCCCGCGGCGTAAGCATTGGTATTGAATTTCAGCGCAGGTTAGGTACCGGACTTTTTGGCGGCGAAGGGTTTATTATGCAGAAATTAGAAGGAGACGGAATGGCTTTTGTGCATGCAGGCGGACATGTATTTCAACGCGTATTGCAGGCTGGAGAAACCCTGCGGATTGATACAGGCTGTCTTGTTGCAT
>CAMPJQ010000314.1 GCA_946886925.1 uncultured Terrimonas sp. | reverse complement strand
CCTTAATTGGAATATTACTAAAGGAATGGATGAACAGCAGTAAATCAACACGGTTGTATTTGATTGCTGCGATTTTCACACTTATTATGTCTGTGTTGATTTTAACGTATGGAAATTATCTTGGACAATCTTAAATCATCACCACTGCGATGAATACATTCAGCGATATTGCCTATCATATTCCCGAACTTCCGGTAACATCACCCATTGTTATCATTGGGGCTGGTGGTATCGTGCAAACGGCACATCTTCCTGCATACCGCCTGGCAAGGTTTCAGGTGACTGGCATTTTTGATCCTGATCATCAAAAGGCAATAAAAGTTGCACATGATTTTCAAATACCGGTGGTTTACAACAGCACAGATGAGCTTGTTTCAACAGCGGGAATTGAAGTTATTTACGATGTGGCAGTGCCGGGTAGTGCCATTATTGATGTGCTGGAGCAATTACCCGATCATGCTTTTGTATTGTTGCAGAAGCCAATGGGAGAGAATGAGCAACAGGCTCAGCGCATACTTGAACTATGCACGCAAAAGAAAATAAGGGCAGGTGTAAATTTTCAACTCCGCTACGCACCTTATATAATTATGGCTAAAAAAATGATCGCCGGGGGATGGCTTGGCGATATTTGTGATGTGGAAGTTTACGTAAATGTGTATACGCCATGGCAATTGTGGGATTTTCTTTTTAGCGCTCCGAGGGTCGAAATTTTATACCACAGCATTCACTATATTGATCTCATCAGGAACCTTCTTGGTAATCCTTCGGGCGTATATGCCAAAACAACAGGGCATCCTAAAATGGATGCATTGCATTCCGTTCGTTCCAATATCATCATGGATTATGGGGATATGATAAGGGCGAATATTTTAACCAATCATGCACACAGGTTTGGATTGCAAAAACAGGACGCATATATTAAAATTGAAGGAACAAAGGGCGCGATAAAAATAAAATTGGGTTTGCTGATGAATTATCCTGAAGGCGTTCCGGATCAGTTTGAATATGTTTTATCAGATGATGGACGTTCTCCCGAATGGAAGACCCTGCCCGTTAATGGCTCATGGTTTCCCCATGCGTTTATAGGTTCTATGGCGGAGATCATGAAGGCAAAAGCGGATCACACCTATACGCCCGACAATTCGGTAGAGGATTGTATATACACCATGCGTTGTGTGGAAGCGGCGTATACTTCAGGCAGTTTCTGAAAAAAGGAAACTGTATCTTTTAAGCGTTGATCTTTTCAATAGTGTCATACACTATTACATAGCATACAATTCCAATTATTAAAAATTCAGGGTTAATGCTTATTGTTTCAACAGAACAATTAGGGTAAATTGCTTTTTTTCAGGGTTAAGGGTTTACAATACAGGCCCCATTTCTATGGGGCTTTTTTTATTATTGCATACCATGTTTTATTTCCGTTCATACAATAGCAAATTGTCATGCGTTGTACGCTCCAAAATAAAATGGTTCACCTATAGTTGCCGGAATATTTTATCGTTGCTTTATCCTTTCTGTTGCGACAGGTAAGTGATGAGCGACGCAAATTCCTCATACGATAAAGCATTGGCCAAACCTGGAGGCATTATAGATGTTTCCTGCTCCTTGCGTTCCTTAATGTCTTTTGTATTGATGGTATGCGCTGCCCCGGTAATGTCACGCAAAACAATCCTGTCTGCAGATTCCCCGGTAACAAACCCCATCATGCTTTTACCATCTTTTGTGGTAATAAGCACCGTTGCAAAACCCTGGGAAATGGATGCATTGGGTTTGAGAATAGATTCGGCAATTTGCTTACGTGTCATTATAGAACCGATCTGACCCATAAAAGGACCCTTCATGGTTTCGCCTTTGTTAATGCTATGACAGGCAATGCAGCCCTGCTGAATAAAGAGTTTTTTTCCTGTAGCCGGTTTGCCTTTAATTTTATCCATTGCAAGCATTATATCTTCTATGGATGATTTGCCGATCTGCCCCTTTTGATTCCTGATCTTGTTGAGGTCAATTTTGGCTTCATGCACTGATTCGGTTTCTTCTTCGCCGCCAAACCGGGTAATGCCCATCCTCAGCTTTCCATTGAGCGTAGCAAAAAAATCTTTTCCTCCCGCGTCAGATTTATTCCACTGTTCAATGAGAAATGTATTGATCTTATCTGAAGCTTCCCATGTTATGGGTTTGTAGTAAGGTCCATGTGTGTCCGGCCGGGTACTCCACCACCACGAACCATCATACGGCGCTTCTGTTTTATAAAGACGCCCTAACGTGGTAAGGATTTGAGTTTTTAATGTTTCATCCTGCGATTTACCGTAGGCAGCGATTAGTCCCTCCACAGCTTTTGTATCATGCATATAGCGTAAGGCCCATAGCGCCAGCGTGGAATTTGACGAGCCGATGGCAGCCACGCATGCATCTACAGCGTTCAGCGCTACCAGCGCTTTTACAGCAAGATGAGCGGGAATGATGGCTGTATTGGGTGTAGCATGAGGTCCTTCCTTACCTTTTGGGGGAGATACAAATGATGCGGGAACGGGTATTTGCAGCAATGCCTCCGCAGCTTCTGTTCGTCCCAGGCGTCCTAAACCTATGATAGCTGCAATTTGAACGCGTGGTGAGGTATCTTTTAACCCGCTGATAAATGGTTCAACAGGTACTTCATTGATGAATGGCTTTCTATCGGTTAAGGCACGCAGTGCAAATTCTCTCATCGTTTCTTCGGAACTAAGCTCAACCAGTTTTTTAATACCGTCTTTGCCTGCGGCCTGCGCATAAGTATACATTCCGGCTACGCGGGCATACAACGGAAGGCTCTTGTCGGTTGCCAGTTCCCATGCTGCCCCGGATGCCTCTTCACTTTTTCTTGAAATAATCTCCTGCTGCGCGCTCAACCTTGCCACTGCACTGCCCGATTTCAATAGGGATTGCAGTTGGGACACGGAAGCGTCTTTAAGATCGGGAAAAGGTTTGTATTGCCAATCCTT
Organism: uncultured Terrimonas sp.; assembly: GCA_946886925.1. The sequence continues at coordinate 1,572 of CAMPJQ010000314.1, read as the reverse complement.
AGGTATAGCACGAACAACAAATCCTTTACCGGAGTCTCCGGAATAACCGGCGCCATCCCAGGCAGAAAGGTAGAGCCGGCCGGAAGCATCAATATCTAAGTCGGTTACCTGTGGTAATTTAATAAAATCCTCCTGCTCCTGTGTATAACTTCCTCCTGATGGGGTTACCCTGTGAATATACACCTGGTTTCTTCCCCAGTCCGACATCATAGGCACGTTGTTGTATTTGTCCGGCCAGGTTGCGTCATCCATAAAAAGAGAACCGGTACCTGAGCCGCCGCCCAGGTCTACCATGGCGGGGATGATCTCTTCGGTAAAATGTTTAAACAATACCGGGTATCCGTATTCACCCGATTGCAACTGGTGACTGAAGCGGATGTTCCAGCCGCCGCCGTCATTGGTATTATCACGCGTAAAAATATTCATGTAGGGATCTATGGCTACATCATAGATATTGCGTGTGCCATGTGAGTAAATTTCCATTTCCGTACCGTCAGGGCGCACCCTCACTATTCCGCCGCCCAGCATGGTTAATTTTTTCCCATCGCGGTCTATGGCATCATGAAAACCAAAATCACCTGTGGCAATATATATCCAGCCATCTATGCCCATACGGATGCCGTTGGTAGCATGGTCGGTGCCGCGGCTTTTAAGAAATGTTGGATTGCTTATGTGTTCAATAAGTGGTTTAGAAGGTCCGTCGGCTACTCCATCATTATTCTTATCTTCAAAAACCACAAGATCCATACCCGTTGCGAGGCTATCTTTTGAGAACATGGTATGAAGAACAAAAAGTTGGTCGCCAAGCGATATAATCCCCCGGGGGTTGTCCACTGCAGCATATTCCGTATGGCTGTCCATTATCCCGTCATTATTGCAATCCACCAACCTCATGATCATCCCTTTACCCGGGTCTTTACCCAGTGAGCCAATCATGTCCACCCCAACATACACTTCGCCTGTGGCTGCTACTGCAAGGCAGGCAGGACTTGGAGTAAGATCAGGACCCGCAAAGCCGGTTATCTGAAGTTCATCCGGCCAATTGAGGCTTGTGCCCAGCGAATCAATTGATTCTAATGCTTTATTTCTTTGCTGAGGTTCACAATTTTGTGGTTTGTTGTTGTTGCATCCAATAAAAGAAAGAAGCATACAGCCGAGGACTACACTTATTTTTGTCATGTAAATAGATTAAAAAAGGGGCTTAAAGTAATGAATTCTCCGTGATTTTTAAAAAACTTTCCTTATTAATAAAACTGACGTGCCGCATTTTTGTTGAGAGATTGATGTTTCTCTTTGGACCGGTTGTGCTAAATTGTCTGCTGTAACAGTACATTTTGCAGTACAATTAAGTCATAAGCTATCGAATCATGACGAAATGTTTGGGTAAAATAACTTCCGCATCTTTTCTTTTTTTCAAAAGATTGCGGAATATATGTATTCCTGTAGTGTTTTTATTATTCGCCTCAATACCAGCTTCTGCACAGGAGCTTAACTATTTATACAAAAGCGGTGAGAACGGGTACCAGTGTTTTCGCATACCCGCTATCGTTACTACTACCAGCGGAACCCTGC
>CAMPJQ010000313.1 GCA_946886925.1 uncultured Terrimonas sp. | reverse complement strand
TTTTAAAACGGGCTGATTATTTTGTTGCCGGACAAAGAACAGGCTATACCAACTACCACTTCGAAAATGGTTTTATTAAAAGAGCTACCATTTATGCGGGAGAAGGAAATGAGTACAACCCGATCCTTGATTTTATCTATACATACAACGGTGATGGCAATGTTACGGAAGGAATTATTATGGTTGGAACGGATATACCAGGGAATATGGTAAGAGCGGGTCATGCAGAAATGCAGTATGATCAAAAAAACAACCCGCTGTATGCTCATAAAGACTTCCTGGTATTCCTCTGGCAGGGTCCTTCTAAAAACAATGCTGTTGTAGAAAATATTTATGACGGGCAATTAACGTTGCAGGACAGGTACCAATATCAGTATACATATAAATCAAACGGTTTACCGGAAAAAGCCAATGTTAAGATAGGCTTACCCGGGGAGCCTGTAACCACCAGCACAGTTGGATTTACATATAAATAGGTAATCGTTCAGAGCAGGCAAAGAGAGCAGCCGCCGCAGGGTGGCTGTTTTTGTATTTTATACAGCACAGCTTTTTTTTCATCAATTCAAAAACATCTCGTCTACCAGTAATAATTTCCTCCGGTCGCCAACTATATGCGGTTTGGCCACAATTTTAAGACAGGATACTGTTTGTGGTTTAAATTTACCTTCCACCGTTGTAAGAGATGGCTTATCGCCTTTGGCAGGAAGCGGCGGTTTCATTTTAACCAGCAACTTCATCTGATTTTCATTTTCGCCACCCCATACCTCTACCAGCGCAGGTGGTAAAATACCAGTGGCTTCCTCAATCATAAAATGCAATCCAACTGAGGATAAGGTAACGGGCTGTTTAAACTCCGATATCAACCCCATATCATTATTGCGAACACCTGCAAAGTTATTGGCCCACGCAGGGTTATTGGCGCCTATGGCACCCAATCTGGTATTGAAAAAGGTATTCGCTCCTTCGCCCTGGTGCACGCTGTTTAAAGGATAAAGCAACCGCACACTATCCGGCTTAAAGCTGCTTTTAAAAAAATCAAACGATGCTACATCACTGGCATACCACCCTTTTTTATATCCTTTGGCTTTAATAAGGGCGTTTTCTTTAATAATCATTTTATTGTCAAAAACAGGCGATGTAATGCTATCGGGCTCACTGCCATCGGTGGTATACCGGATCTCTACTCCTTTTACAGGATGGAATAACTGCAATGCCAGCGACTGATCAAAAATAACAGAACTGTTCTTAACCTGCGGGGGATTAAGCTTTAAAGGATTGCTTCCATCATCTACAAATCCCTCTATGAAATTGATATTTTTATTTGCCTTTTGCAGTTGTTCTGCTTCGGTCAGCGTTATTCCGGTATTCCATATTGACACGGTTTTAAGATTTTTAAATGCAGGTATCTGGTCCTTAAGCTCATTGTAATTCACTTTAGTGCCCGAAAGCGTTAACCTGTTGAGGTGTTTAAGCGGCGCCAGTTCCTTCAATCCTTTTGCGGTAATATCGGTAAAGTTCAAATCGAGTCTGCGAAGGTTTTCAAACTGGCCTACAATTTTCAAATCCTCATCGGTTACCGGCATTTTATTCAAATTCAGCGATACGATCTGGTTTTTGATCTCCGTTAGTTCTTCCAGTTGCTTTTTCGTGTAGTCGGCCCTGTTATAAATATTTACTTCCAGTGCAGGAGATTCTTTAGCCAGTGGTGTAATGCTGCGGTAATCTGTATTTAATTTCGCAAGTGTTTTTTCATCAGCCGCTGAAAAATCATATTTTTCTTCAGGCGTTTCCACAGGTTTTAATACAGTAGCGGCCATTAAACGCAAAGAATCACCTGGAGGTAAATCAATTACTTTTTGTGTAAAGGGAGTTTCATCCCTTATCCATAAAGTAAGCAGCACAATTTCATCTTCAGTAAGCTGGGCCTTCCCTTTTGGCGGCATATGTTTTTTTTCTTCCAGGGGAAGGTGTACCCGTTCCATGAGTAAGCTGATAGCAGGATTTCCCGGCACAAACAATTTGCCTGTTTTTCCTCCTTTAACAATAGATGCGGAATCGGCCAGTATTAATTCTCCTTTCAGTTTATCGGGATTATGGCAACTCATGCATTTTTTTTCAAAAATAGGACGGATAACATGCTCAAAAACAATAGCCTTGTCAATGGGTACCGGGGGAGCTTCATAGTATATGGCTAATGGCTGCAGGATGAAATCTTCGCCATGTGTTAGATTGGCGCCGAAATGGCCTGTAAAAATAAGCCCAACAACAACAATAGCACCTGCTGTTTTTGTAAGCATTCCCTTATACCACGATTTGGTTGCTGCCCAGTATATAATGGAAGCCAGGAAGAAAATACCTGCACCTGTCCATTTATGCCATTGCAAAGTTTCTCCCGAATAACCTTCTTCTCTTGAAAGGAATAAACCCATTACCACAGTAACCGCTGAGAGTAAAGCACCCGATAGAAGAACATTTTGTGAAAATGTATGAAAAAAATTGTTGGCTTGCCGGCGTGAAGCGGATCCATACCATTGCAGAGCAATTGCCAGCAATAACAGCACAATAGGAAAATGAAGCAGCAGCGGGTGCATACGGCCAACGGGCTGCAGCCAGGCTGGTACTTCCAGTTTGCTTTCAAATAACAGCAGGAATACGATGAATATATTGAAGACGATTAATAACTGTTCCGCAAAAAATCTTACTCTTTTATTCATTGAAAAATCGGGCGGTTAAAATTGAATGAAAACTGTTGGCGGTTAACTGGCTGGCGAAGCGTTTTTGCCGCGGTGCATGCGTTTTAGCATCACGGTGTTTCCCGCTGACTGAACAACCTATGGTGCTTAACTGATGATATCCTTAACTACTACCCCTGAAACATCTGTTAACCTGTACCTGCGTCCGAGATGTTTAAAGATCAGCTTTTCGTGATTCAGGCCCAACTGGTGTAAAACAGTGGCCTGGAAATCGTGTACATGCACAGGATTCTTTATAATATTGTATCCCAACTCATCGGTTTCGCCATATACCATACCGGGTTTAATGCCGCCACCTGCCATCCATATGGTAAAGCAACGCGGATGATGATCGCGTCCGTAATTGTCGGCTGTAAGCCTGCCCTGCGTATAGCTGGTACGTCCAAATTCTCCTCCCCATATGACCAGCGTTTCGTCTAGCAGTCCCCGTTGTTTCAAATCGGTAACCAATGCTGCGGAAGCCTGGTCTACATCCATAGCCTGCTTGGCTATTTCAAAAGGAAGATTACCATGCTGATCCCATCCCTGGTGGTATAACTGCACGAAGCGAACGCCATTCTCGGATAATTTACGTGCCAGCAAACAGTTGGCAGCATAGGTTCCGGGTACCAGGCAATCCGGTCCGTATAACTTCACAATATCATCGGGTTCTTTCGACAGGTCCATTACCTCGGGTATGGCGGTTTGCATACGGTAGGCCATTTCGTATTGCTGTACCTTAGTCGTTATTTCCGGGTCGCCGAACTCCGCATACGACATTTGATTCAACTCGGACAGGTTGTCGAGCATTTCCCGGCGATCGCGCCTGTTCAGGCCTTCGGGATCCCGCAGGTACAATACAGGATTCTCTCCCTTACTGAACTGCACGCCCTGGTGAACAGAATCTAAAAAACCGTTGGACCAGAGTTTGGAATATACCCCCTGCCCGTTACCCACACCACGCGAAAGCAATACTGTAAAGCTGGGAAGATTTTTATTTTCATTTCCCAATCCGTAGCTCAGCCATGAACCCATGCTCGGGCGATTACCCTGTTGCGAACCTGTTTGTAAAAAGGTAAGTGCAGGATCATGATTGATCGCTTCGGTATACATGGAACGTACAATGCAAAGATCGTCTGCAATTTTGGCGGTGTAAGGCATCAGGTCGCTAACCCATGCCCTTGATTCTCCATATTGTTTGAAGTCAACAAATGAACCCACCAAAGGAAAAGATGACTGGTTGGCCGTCATGCCCGTAAGCCTTTGTGTTCCCCGCACCGAAGGAGGAATTTCCTGCCCCATCATTTCCCTGAGCTTAGGTTTATAGTCGAACAGTTCCTGCTGCGATGGAGCGCCGTTCTGAAAAAGGTATATCACCCTTTTGGCTTTAGGCGCAAAATGCGGAATACCCGGAGGCAGGCCCGCTTCTTCCGCACCGGCACTCTTAAACAGATCAGGCATCAGCAAAGAACCCAATGCCACGCTTCCCACACCCAAACTCATAGCCGATAAAAACCGCCTCCTGTTCCATGTTAACCCGTGCTCAATAATTTCTTTGTTCATAAATCAGTTATTAAAATGTACATACTGAGCTGTCGGCTTTCAGCTGTCAGCCATCAGCTAAAGTGTACTATATGAAGATATTCTTACCTCTCACCTCTCCCTCCATTACGATTTCATTATTGTTTCTTCAAGATTATAAATAGTTGATATCACCCGCATCATCGCTGCCAGCGTTTTTTTATCTACCTGTTCATTAACGGGGTGCTCTCCTATAGACAGCATTTTTTCAGCGGACTGATCTTCTATTGTTTTTAACTGCTTGTTGTAA